>JAZSBH010000001.1:0-2964 GCA_045602325.1 Eubacteriales bacterium
GAGATTTTTCGTCACGCGGCGGTGGAAAAGAAATACTCGCACGGTGTCATACAATTCAAACGCTTTCGGTAGCGGCGAGTGTTGTAAAAGTGCATGTACGATTGAACTGCTTGCATCTTTAATTCGGCGCTATACTTCTTGTTCTTAGGCGTTATTCTTGACATAAAATTAATCCCCTTAAAGTAGTCTTGAAAACTTTTTGTTTTTTCAAGTGTCTACTCTAAGGGGATTATATCATTTCACGGCGGGGTTTTCTCGTTACATATATAACAATTTTCAATAGGTAGTTGACGAATCCCCTATTTCATGGTACAATAAAAGAACAGAAATCCATCCGAAAGGAACTGCATACCATGAAAAAAACACTCCACGTTATCCCCCACTCCCACTGGGACAGAGAGTGGTACCTTCCCTTTGAAAAGCACCGCGTCCGTCTCGTGGAGCTCTTCGACCGACTGATTCAGGTCATGGAGGAGAACGAGGATTATACATACTACCATATGGACGGCCAATATGTTGTCATCGACGACTACCTGGAGATCCGCCCCCACATGAGAGACCGTCTGCTCGCCCTCGTCCGCGCCGGCCGCATTCAGGTGGGCCCTTGGTACGTCCTCCAGGACGAATACCTTACCTCGGGCGAGGCCAACGTCCGCAATATGCTCTACGGTATCAAGCTCTGCCGAGAGATCGGGGCTCAGCCCGTGGAGACGGGATATTTCCCCGACTCCTTCGGCAACATCTCCCAGGCCCCCCAGATCGTCCGGGGCTTTGGCTTTGACAACGCCGTGTTTGGCCGCGGCATCAACGACGTGGGCTCCGACAATCAGATCATCAAGCAGGATGGCATAACCACCAGCGAGCTCATTTGGCGGGGGGCTGACGGCTCCGAGGTCATAGGCGTTCTGTTCGCCAACTGGTATCACAACGCCATGGAGCTGCCGAATGACCCTGATGCCCTCCGCGACCGGCTGGCGGCGATCGTGGCCTCCACCTCACGTTTTGCCTTGACAGATCATCTCCTGGGCATGAACGGCTGTGATCACCAGCCCATTCAGATGGATCTGCACAAGGTCATCGCCTTGGCAAACGAGGTGCAGGACGAGGTGGTGGTCAAGCAGTCGAATTTCAAGGACTACGTGGATGCCATTCGCCCCTGCAAGGATACGTTCCCCCTCTACGAGGGCGAGATGAACGGACAGCTGGCTACGGGCTCCTTCCCCCTCGTCAGTACGGCCGCTTCTCACGTGGACATCAAGCAGAAGAATCACGACACCCAGCATCTTTTGGAGCGCATTACCGAGCCCGTCAGCTTGCTCTCCATGCTCAGCGGCGGGGAATACCCCTCTGACCTGTTGCTGTACGCCTGGAAGACGCTCATGCAGAACCACCCTCACGACTCCATCTGCTCTTGCTCTTGCGACGAGGTCTACGAGGAAATGAAGACTCGCTTTGCCAAGGCTGCCGCTTGTGGTGAGGAGCTTCGCGACGGCGCGCTGGATCATCTGGTTGCCACCGTGAACACTTCCGCGGTGGACGGAGATGCCGCCATTGTGGTGTTGTCCTTGGAACCCAACAAGTCGGTGGTGACCGTAAAGGCCAACGTGGACTTCGATCTGACCGACCCCGCAACCGAGATCGCCATCTTCGACGAGAACGGTAGGGAAGTACCGGCTAAGGCTACCCTCATCCCCAATCAATTCACGTATACTCTCCCCAAGGATCGCTTCCGTCAGCCTCGCTACGTCAACCGCTTTGCCATTGAGATGCAGGTGGAGTCCCACGGCATCGGCTACCGTGTGTTCAGCGTAAAGAAGCAGACTGCCACCGTGAAAACCGCTGTTCGTTATACCGAAAACAGCATGGAGAACGAGTTCCTGACCGTAAAGTTCAATCCGAACGGCACTGTGGATGTCACCGACAAGAGAACGGGTCGGGTCTTTGCAGGTCAAAATCTTTTCGAGGATACCCACGACGTGGGTGATCTCTACAACTACTGGCAGGCCAAGGGTGACACGGCTGTGACCACCGCTGATGCCCAAGCCGAGATCACGCTCCACGAGGTCACCCCCTGGTCGGTGACCTTCAAGGCGAACGTGCCCATGGCCATTGATGCGGATATCACGACATTCGTGACCTTGTCGGACAAGGTAGCCCGCGTGGATTTCAAGACCGTCGTCACCAACCGCATGGAAAACCACCGTCTCCGCGCTCTGTTCCCCACGGATATCGATGCCCGCTTCTCCTTTGCCGACGGACAGTTCGACGTGGTGCGCCGGAACATTCAGCCCTCCGAGATCTGGCAGAATCCCTGTAATTCCCACCGTGCCCAGGCCTTTGCTGGACTGGAATCCGAGACCGCGCAGGATGCGCTCATGGTAGCCAATCGCGGTCTCCATGAGTACGAGGTTTTGCGGGACGGACACAACACCCTGGCTGTCACTTTGCTCCGTGCCGTAGGCGAGATTGGCGACTGGGGCGTATTCCCCACTCCCTTGGGACAGAAGAAGGGAACCTGGACGCTGGAGTATTCCCTGATTCCTTACGCCCACAGACATCGCGCTGAAGCCTATGCCGAAGGCTATACCTTCTCCTATCCCTCTATTGTGGCCATCGGTACCCCCAAGCACGAGGGAACCCTCCCCGCCGCCGCGGAGTATGTTCGATTTGACAGCGAGTACGTCCGCATGACCACTTTCAAGAAAGCGGAGTACCGCGATACCGCTATCCTGCGCCTGTTCAACACGACCGCCGAGCCGGTGACCCTGACGGTGGATGTCTCCCCCGTCTTCAAAACAGCCAAGCTTACCAACCTGGCCGAGGAGCGGCAGGCCGATCTGACCATTGCCGACGGCAAGATCGTGCTGGAGATCCCCGCTAAGAAGATTTTGACGGTGGAGCTGCTCTGAACCGTATTATAAACCATGAACCCCCGCCGCGAAGTCAAGTCGGATCGTAGCCATG
>JAZSBH010000002.1:0-24557 GCA_045602325.1 Eubacteriales bacterium
GCCTGCTCAAAAAGTACGCACAGGATTGAAAAAAACGCCACTTTCCCGCAGGGAAAACTTCACTTCTCCGCAAGCGAAACTTCACGCTTTCCTATGAGAGACGCTCTCATAGGAGAACCCCTCACGCGCCGCTTGCGGCGCACTTCACTTCTATCCATCCGGAGGTGTTCCATGGAACTCTGGGACTTGCTTGACAAAGACCGCAACCCTCTCGGCCGCACCCATCCCCGCGGCCGCCAATACCCCATGCCCCCCCATACCTACCACACCGTTGTTTCGGTCTTCACCGTGGACCGTGAGAACCGCCTGCTTCTGACCCTCCGAGCGCCTACCAAGGGTATGTATCCCGGCTACTGGGAGTTTACCGGCGGCTCGGGTGTTGCGGGGGAGGACAGTCTGACCTCGGCGCACCGCGAGCTTTCCGAGGAGACCGGCATCAACTGCCCCAAGGACGAACTGATCTTTCTCGGCACCCTCCGCGAGCCATCGGCGTTTATGGACTGCTACCTCTGCCGTCTGGATATGGTTGGGGAGGAGACCGCCATCACTCTCCAGTTGGGGGAGACGGTGGACTACAAATGGGTCACCTTCTGCGAGTTTGAGACCATGATCCACAAGGGGCTCATTCCTCCGCCCTGCGCCATGCGGTATGGCTTTGTCAAGCAGGTGCTGACTGACATCATCGGGGACGATGCATGGCTACAGCCCGCTGCCGAGGAGATCTCCACCCTGGAATCCACCTCTAAGGAGGCCGCCCATGAGTGAACAGCTGGACACCCCGACTCCCGTTCTCTACACCACCCTCGAAGGGGTAGGGAAGGACGAATTTGAGGAAAAGCGCTCGGTGTTCATCGGCCACGCCGCCCACGTCGAGAGCGAGGAGGAGGCCATGGCCTTCATCAAGCAGAAGCAGAAGACCTACGCCGATGCCACCCACAACGTCTGGGCCTACCGCATCAGCGGCGGCACCTCCACCGAACAGGCCGCCCGCTACTCCGACGACGGTGAACCCCAAGGCTCCTCGGGGCTCCCCACCCTGGAGGCCATTCGCAAGAAGGGGGTCTTCGACTGCGTGGTGGTGACCACCCGCTACTTTGGCGGAACGCTTTTGGGCGTGGGCGGTCTCATTCGTGCCTATTCCCACGCGGCGAGCATCGCCCTGGACGCGGCCAACATTATCACCTACGAGAAATTCACCGAGTTCATGCTGGAGACCACCTACTCTGACTACCAGCTTATCCTCCAGGAGCTCCCGAAATACGGCGTTCTCACCGACGACAGCGAGTTCTCCGACCGCGTGACCCTGACCCTGGCGGTCAAGTGCACCCGTTACGCCGAGCTGGAGGAGCGGCTGGGGGAGGTCACCGCCGGGCGGTGCTTCCTTATGGAGACGGGGGAGCGGTTTGATTATCGGTGAGGGAGTAGGAGAACGGGAGAACGTGCCTCCAGCGGCCAAAACCCTTTTTGAAAAAAGGGTTTTGGAATCCCAAAAACTTTGAAAAATGAACAGAGAAAAGAACCCAACCGAAAACGGAAGGGTTCTTTTGCTTTATGTTATTTCTTTTTGCCGAAAACCAAGATGGCTACAGAAGCAATCAAGGACAGCGCGCCCAAGAGAGCCATCATGAAATAGACACCGCTTTTTCCGTGACGGAGCACCAACAAAAAGGTGGGAAGGTCTGCACCACCGATGATACCGACACCCTCCGTAGCACCTTCGATGGTGTTGATGGACAGGATGACAGCCAAACACAGGAGTAGGATTCCTGTGGCCAGCAGACAGGCGAGAATGATAACCGTTGCGGAGAGTGTAAAGATCCTTTTGTTCTTGGCTACGTAGACGGCCTCGATCTCCTTGTTCAAGGGAAATTCTTCCTTGGACATCCCAAAATACTCCAATAATGCTTGGTAGGAGCTTTCGCACGGAAGGCCGAGGCCGTTCTCCCACTTGGCAACTGCGCTACGGCTCACGTAGATAGCGTCGGCGAGTGCTTGCTGAGACAACTTCTTTCCCTGCCGAATGCGTTTCAGTCTGTCCTTGAATTCCATACTTATATCTCCTTGGGACGGATTTTATGTTCCCATTATAGCATACATCGGGGCGGAAATCAAGGCTTTCGGTTGTTACCTTGACTGTTTTCGGTTGTTACTTTGAAAAAGAGAGGCGATATCCCACCTCGTTCAACAAAAATAATAAAAAAATCCAAATAATTCGCAATTTCCTGCAGAAATAAAAAGTAAAATCGTAAACCTGTGCGTATATTATAAGTGAATGAAAAACGGTCGCGAAAAACGGCCGTGTGAAAGTCAGCCGCAGAAACGGCAGTTAAGGAGGACGAGTCATGGAGATCAATGTACACGAATGGCTGGAGGAGCGGGAACGGCTTCTTCTGTCCCCCTGCGCCACCCGTACGGCGACATCCCGCGGACGGGATATCCCCATGGAGCCCTGCCCCATGCGGGGGGAGTTCCAGCGCGACCGCGACCGCATCATTCACTGCCAGTCCTTCCGTCGGTTGATGTATAAGACCCAGGTGTTTCTGGCTCCTGCGGGAGACCACTACCGCACCCGCCTGACCCACACACTGGAGGTCACTCAGATCGCCCGCATTATGGCGCGGGCGCTCCGCCTTAACGAGGACCTGACCGAGGCCGCCGCCCTGGGGCACGATCTTGGCCACACCCCCTTCGGCCACGCGGGCGAGGACGCCCTGCGGAAGTGCTACGATCCCGATTTCGCCCACTACCGCCAGAGTCTGCGGGTGGTGGAAAAGCTGGAAAAGGACGGCCGTGGGCTCAACCTCTGCTGGGAGGTGCGGGACGCTATCGTCAACCATACGGGTAAATCCGTGGCCGCGACCCCTGAAGGGCAACTCATCAAGTTTGCTGACCGTATTGCCTATATCAATCACGACATCGACGACGCCATCCGGGCGGGTATATTAAATAAGGAAGATATTCCTCGGGAGTTGACACAGGTGCTGGGGGAGAGTCACGGTGAGCGCATCAATACCATGGTGCAGTCCATCCTAACCTCCAGCGAAAATTCCCCCATGATTTCCATGACCCCCGACGTGCAGGAGGCCACCGACAAGCTGCGTAGCTTCCTCTTTGAGAATGTCTATCTCAACCCCAAGGCCAAGGCCGAGGAGACCAAGGCCAAGGAAGTGGTCTATGCCCTGTTTACCCACTACGTGGTCAATCCTGACCGTCTGCCCGAACGCTACCGCCGCCGCATCGGCACCGCCGAGGGCGAGACGGTGGAGCGGGCTGTGGCCGACTTTATCTCGGGTATGACCGACCGCTACGCCATTGAGACCTATCAGGAGCGGTTCGTTCCCAGGGTCTGGAGGGGGTTGCACGAATGAGTCTGTATCCCCGTGAGATCGTGGAGGCCATCAAGGATCGGTCGGATATCGTGGATCTGATCGGCACCTACGTCTCCCTCAAGCGGGCGGGCTCCAACTACGGCGGCCTTTGCCCCTTCCACAGCGAGAAGACCCCGTCCTTTACGGTGTTCCCCGACAATCAGAGCTTTTTCTGCTTCGGTTGCGAGGCGGGCGGAGATGCCTTCACCTTTATTATGCGCATGGAGAACCTGGATTATAAGGGATCCATTGAATTTTTAGCCAAACGGAGCGGTGTAGAGCTCCCCACCGACGGCCGCGAGGAGCGGCAGGGGGTCTCCCGCAAGCGGGTGTTCGAGATGAACCTCATAGCGGCGCGCTTCTGGCGGGATTGCCTTTTTGACCCGAACATCGGACGGGTGGGCATGGAATACCTCACCGAAAAGCGAGGCCTGCCCCTCTCTATCATCCGCCGCTTCGGCATCGGCTACGCGCCAAACGAATTCGGCGCGCTGACCGAGGTGCTCCGCAAGAACGGCTTTACCGATCAAGAAATGAAGGAAGCCTTTCTCTGCGGGTTGAGTCAGAAATCGGGCAAGGCCTACGACCTGTTCCGTGACCGCGTCATGTTTCCTGTGTTTGACAATACAGGAAACGTCATTGCCTTCAGCGGCCGTGACGTGGGCGGGCAGGATGCACGGAAATACGTCAACAGCTCGGACACCCCCGCCTTCCAGAAACGGCGCAACCTTTTTGCGCTGAACTTCGCCAAGAACCACTGTGCCGAGCAGCTGATCCTTTGCGAGGGCAACATCGACGTGGTCTCCCTCCACGCCGCCGGCTTTGAAAACGCCGCCGCCTCTCTGGGGACGGCGCTCACCGACGAGCAGGCGCGGATCATGGCCAAATATACCAAGCAGGTCATCCTGGCCTACGACTCCGACGAGGCGGGACAGAGAGCCGCCCACCGTGCCATGGGCATTTTTGCCAAGGTGGGATTGGACGTCCGTATCCTGCAGATGCAAGGCGCCAAGGACCCCGACGAGTATATCAAGAAATTCGGTGCGGACAAGTTCCGCCAACTGATCAAGAACAGCCGCACGGGATTTGAATTCAAGCTCCAGTCGGTCTTGTCCCGGCACGACGTGAATATTCCCGACGAGAAGATCAAGGCCGCCGCTGAGCTGTGCGCCATCATTGCGAGGGTGTACTCATCTGCCGAGCGGGAGGTCTACCTCCACGCTGTCTCCGAGCGGTTGTCTCTCAGCGAGGACAGCCTTCGCAAGGACGTGGAGGGCGCCATGCGCCGCAACGCCAAGGCGGGGAAACAGCAGGAGAGCCAACAGGCGCGGCTGTCTGCCATGGCCATACGGGACAAGGTGAACCCCGAGGCCGCCGGAAACGTCCAGGCCGCCGCCGCCGAGGAGGCCATCCTTGGGCTGCTCCTGCTCTACGGTGAACACCGCAAGGCCGTGTCCACGGGGCAGATCCCACTGTCGGCAGAAAGCTTCGTGACCGCCTTCCACCGCCGCGCATTTACGTGCATCATGGCGTTGGAGGAGAGTGACGGAGGATTTGACTTCTCCCTTCTGGGCGAGTATTTCGCTGTGGAGGAGATGGGACGGCTGGCTCGTCTGGAGCAAGCAAGACGCAAACTCACCGAGAACGGCACATCGGTGCTCCGTGCCGCCGCCGAGACATTAGAGCGGGAAAAGGAGCATCGCGCGGCCAAGGATGCGCCGCCTGTGGACAGTATTCACATGATCCTCGCAGGCAAGCGAAAGCGCATGAAGGGCGCAGAAGAAGGAAAGCAGTAAGCAATCAGCTTCATCATAAATTCAATCATGAAAGACCCCGCGAGGCGGGAAAGGAAAGGAAAATACACTATGGCAGAAAACAAGGACATGCTGATCGAGGAGATCGACGGCATTGAGAAGAAGAATATCGTCAAGACCGAGGCAGAGAAGAATGCCAAAATGGACGACCTGATCGAAAAAGGGAAAAAGGGCCGTCTGTCCGAGAGCGATCTGGACGCCGCGATGGAAGAAATGGACTACGATATCGATAGTCTGGACAAGCTCTATGAATCTTTGGAGGATAGCGGCGTGCCCCTGCCCGAGCTGTCGGGCTCTGAGATGAGCGAGATCGAGAACGAAGTGGAGCAGTTCGGAAACAGTGAGAACATGCAGCGCATTCTGGAGCAGGAGGGCTTGGTGGACGACCCCGTCCGCTTGTACCTCAAAGAGATCGGCCGTGTGCCGCTTCTGACCTCCGAGCGGGAGCATGAACTGGCCGAGCGCATGGCGGAGGGGGATATCGAAGCCAAGAAGGCATTGGTGGAAGCCAATCTCCGTCTGGTGGTCTCCATCGCAAAGCGCTACGTGGGCCGCGGCATGTTCTTCCTGGATCTCATCCAGGAGGGTAATCTGGGTCTGATGAAGGCTGTGGATAAGTTCGATTACACCAAGGGCTATAAGTTCTCTACCTACGCTACCTGGTGGATCCGTCAGGCGATCACCCGTGCCATCGCCGACCAGGCGCGCACCATCCGTATCCCTGTTCACATGGTGGAGACCATCCACAAGGTGTCCCGCTACTCCCGCCAGCTCCTGCAGGAGTACGGCCGTGAGGCGACTGCCGAGGAGATCGGCGAGAAGATGGGCATGAGCGCCGAGAAGGTGCGGGAGATCATGAAGATCGCCCAGGATCCTGTTTCTCTGGAGACCCCCATCGGCGAGGAGGAGGACAGCCATCTGGGTGATTTCATCCAGGACGAGGACACGCCTGCCCCTGCTGACGCCGCTTCCCAGACCATCCTCCGCGAGGTCATCGAGCGGGAGCTCCACACCCTGACCCCCCGCGAGGAGCACGTCATCAAGCTTCGCTTCGGCCTCTATGATGGACGCACCCGCACCCTGGAGGAAGTGGGTCAGGAGTTCAACATCACCCGTGAGCGTATCCGCCAGATCGAGGCGAAGGCGCTCCGCAAACTCCGTCACCCCAGCCGCGCCCGCCATCTGAAGGGATTTTTGGACTGATTGACGGTTTGTCTTTGCACACCTGACTGGATTTTTCGTGATTTGGATCAAAATGAACGTTTGAAAAACGGCGATATGCACAAAAAAATCGGCGTTTGGTACAATCTGCGGGTGAGCAATTTGTGCCTTGTGTATTAAAAGAGAATTGCTTTTTTGCACTTGATTGCAGATAAGCTCGAAGAAATTTCCCAGTTGTAAACAAGTGTTCAAAAATTTCACTTGACAGATTCATAAAAATAGTGTAGAATATATAGGTATCAAAAGCGGTAACTGTCGCTGTTTGGGGCAGTTACG
Organism: Eubacteriales bacterium; assembly: GCA_045602325.1. GTDB lineage: Bacteria > Bacillota > Clostridia > Oscillospirales > CAG-272 > CAMEON01. Next base: position 6,680 of record JAZSBH010000002.1, read on the forward strand.
AAGCTCTTAAGGAGGAACGAGTATGAACAAGAAACTCATATGCTTGACGTTGAGCATATTGATGTTGCTGACCTGCGTTTTCGCAAGCTGCTCCACCACGAGCAAGGATCCTGAAGAAGAAGAATCGACCGTGGACAACAGCGCGAAGACCATCGTTATGTGGGTCATCACCGATGACGAAACCACCGACGAGGCCAAGGAGCTGGTCAACGAGGCATTCACCAAGATCACCAAGGCAAAGTTTAAGACCAACGTGATCATTAAGTACTGCACTGAGGACGAGTACTATGATAAGCTGGAAGAGGCTATCGAGACCGCCCAGTATGATATCGAGATGCAGGAGAAGGCCGCCAAGGCACTTCGTCAGTACCTCAAGCTCCATAAGGGCGAGAAGGATAACGCCGAGCTGACCAAGGACTTCTACATCGAGAACCCTGAGTACGCTAAGTACGCCGAGGTTGAAGAAGAAGAGGATGATGACGATGATGCTCCCGAGGTGACCGAAGAGGAGACCATCGTCAACGAGTTCGGTATTACCGAAATCAAGTATCCCGATCCCAAGGAGAATCAGGTCGATATCTTCTATCTGTCCGGATACGATAAGTATATGGAGTATTACAACTCCGAGTGGCTGGCATTGCTGGGCGAGGAGCTTTCCACCTCCTCCAAGAAGCTGAATGACTACATCTCCACCTCTCTGCTCAACGGTGTGCAGATCGAGGGCGGCGTGTACGCTATTCCCAACAACGTGCCGATCGGCGAGTACACCTACATGATGATCGACAAGAGCTTGTTCGATATGTACTATCAGAAGATCGACAAGGTAGGCAACGTTCTGGATCTCAATACCTTCCTGAACGACGTCCGTAACTACAACGAAGCCGCCGGCAAGACTGCCGAGGACGAGGGTTACGTGGTTCCCCTGGCGTCCACCTACGAGGAGTGCCTCAAGATGCTCTGCTGGTACTGGGATCTGACCTATACCGATCAGTCGGTTTACAACACCTATTTCGATGCAACCACCGGCCGTAACTACGTGGTGAAGAAGCAGTATGAGGTGAAGACCGAAACAACCGATGCCGAAGGTAATACCAAGACGGAAACTTCCATTGTGATTACCAACTCGGTTCAGGCTGATAAGCTCTACAAGACCAACGATAAGGGTCAGTTCCTGGACAAGGACGGCAACGTTCTGGATTACCGTTATGAGACCGATGCCGAGTTCGGTTTCATTTACGACGAGAAGAAGGATGAGTACACCTATACCAATAAGGCTGCCGGTGCGATCTACCTGGTGGATGGCGACGGTCATACCGTGACTCCCGAGAATGATCTTCGCGTCATCGACGAGGATGCCGAGACCAAGATGGACGCTGACGGTAACCCCCGCCCCACTTACTACTATTCTTATAATGATGATGCTGAATTCTCCATCCTGGGTACCATGATGAAGGATGCCGCCAAGCGTTCCCGCGGCAGCATCAACTTGGGCTTCAACTCTCTGTTCACCAACCCCGAATACCACGATCTCTACGCTACTCTGAAGGACTATGAGTATCAGGAGTACTACGGCGAGGTCAAGGAAGGCCAGTCTGCGGCTGTTTCCTTCATGAAGGGCGATGCCCGTATCAAGTTGGAGTACGAAGAGAAGGGCGTTTACGTTGGCGAGGACGGCAAGGAATACTACGTTGTGATTGCCGAATACCCCGAGGCTACCGAGGAAGAGCTGTACGGTAATATGTTCGCTGTGTATGCAAATAGTAGCTACCTGCCCCGTGCTATGGAGGTCATTACTTATCTGAATACCAATAAGGAACTGCGTGACCTGTTCCAGTATGGTATTAAGGGCCAGCACTATGAGCTGAACGAAGACGGTACTGTCCGGTTGCTCTCCAACGAGCAGTATGGCATCTACCGTATGGATCTGGAGAAGACCGGTAACTGCTTTATCGCAACTCCTCCCGAGTCTATGGGTGCTGATGCTTGGACCTATGCAAAGATCCAGAACAACGATTCTCTCATCAACCCCCTGCTGGGCTTGGACTTCAATGCATTGACCGCCGATAGCGACTATAGCTTGGACGTTGCGCTGATCGATCACATCGCTACTTTGAATGCTGAAGCGCTGGCTCTCATTGCGGAGTGCACCAGCAAGGCCGACCTTGTGGCGCTGATGAGCGATACCACCGATGGTTTCGTACGTAAGTTTGCTGCCAGTGCAGGCGACACCAAGCTGAACAAGGCGACAAACTCTGCCTATGATCCCGAGGCGCCTCTTGGCCCCGACGTGCCTGATCAAACTCCCGACAAGTCGGGTAGTTCCCCCTACACTGTTTACCAGACCTGGCTGACCACTTACGGTTATGCCTACGTCCCCTCTGCAGAGGACTGATGGTCTGACCCATATGGAAAAGAGCGGCCGTTTCGACCGCTCTTTTCTCTGTCAAGTACCAATGGATATCAACGGAGTTCAAGTATGCAACATCAATACAATTATACCCACGTTGTTTGGGATTTTAACGGAACTGTGCTCAATGACGTTCGGCTGGGCATTGATTGCGTAAACGTTATGCTGGAGAAACGTGGGCTACCTGTCATTCCGGACGAGGATGCCTACCGTCACGTGTTTGGCTTTCCCATCGACGAGTACTACCGTCGACTAGGTTTTGACTTTGAAAAGGAAGACTACGACACCATCCTCGCTCCCGAGTGGGTTGCCCTCTATATGGCAGGAGAAGGAAATTGCCCCGTGAATGACGGCGTGGCCGAGACCATTGCGGAGATCCGCGCTCGCGGAATTCCTCAGATCATGCTGTCTGCCAGCAAGCTTCAGCAGTTGGAGGGGCAATTGATCCGTCTCGGACTGAAGGATTCTTTTGATGAGATTCTTGGATTGGATAATATTCATGCAAGGAGCAAAGTCGCGCAAGCCCTGGCGTGGAAACAACGCAATCCCGATGCCCGTCCCCTGTTCGTGGGTGATACCGAACACGATGCTGACGTGGCGCAGGCTATCGGCGCGGATTGTGTGCTTTTCCTGGGCGGTCATCAGCCGGAAGAGATCTTGTCCCGCTGTCAGAGACCGCTGATCCGTACTATTCCCGAATTGCTCGCGTTTCTGTAAACCAAAAGCCTATTGCTACCGAAGAATCGGTGACAATAGGCTTTGCATCGGGATGAATTACTCGGCTGCGCCGGTCGTTTCGGTCGAGAGAACTGCCAGACAGTCGTTGCTGACGTAGTACTGCTTGATCTCCTTTACGGGATTGCCCTCGGCATCGGTCTCGGTCTCGGAGACTACTTCGTACAGAATGCGGCTCCACTTGTCGTTCACAGCTACACGGACCACCTTGGTGCCCCGTTCGAGACTACCGCGGATGGACTGGGTGCTGGCAGTGGAGGGGTAGGAGCGAACATTGACGGCGTCAACCGCGATCTCGACCTCCTCGCCGTTCTCAATGGCTGTGAAGCCTTCCAGAGCGGAAGCGTCAGCAGCCACGGTTTTGGCGATATAGCATACTTGCTCTTCGCCGTTTACGTTATACTTAATGCGATACCAATTGTTGCTTTCGCCGGTCACATCCAGAAGCTTACCCTCTGCAGGCCAACCCACGGCGTTGTTCTCGGCCACCACGGTGGAGGAACGGACGGTTGCCACGGCGGTGAAAACCACGACCTGCTTAGTCACATCGGTAAAAGTGGGATTGGTTTCGGTAGGATCGAAAAGATCGTCGGTTTCGGGCTCTTCGGTTACGGGATCAACGGAGGTTACGGGGTTGCCCTCCTCGTCAGTGCCCACTACAATGTAGGAACCCTCAGGGTCCTTCGTGTCGGTGTTGCCGGTGGTCTCGGTTCCACCGTCGCCGCTGGTACAAGCGGTGGCAGAAAGCAGAAGCAGGGCGGCGGTCAGAATGACTAATAGTTTCTTGTTCATTTCAAAATCCTCCTCATGAAACGACGTGTTTTTTTTCTATAACGCAAATAAGGCAAACGCACGCGCGCAGTTTGCCGAGGTTTGCTTGTGAAGCACAACATATGCATCTATATGACCTATTATAGCACAATATTTCGTAGTTGTCAATAGGCTGTGAAAAAAGATGAGGAATAATTGTAAATTTTTCGTGTGAAAGCAGTAGGAGATGTTTGTCTCGGGAAGGAGCTCTATGAAGCATACGGCACTATTTGAACTGTGGACACATCCCCATGGAGGGATGTCCCCCTTATTTCATCATATCAGCTACATTCTTTTTCGCACCGACCACGGCGACGCCGAGATCATCGGTGCACGTTGTCCCGATATGAAGCGGTTTTCGGTGGGATCAAGTTTGTTCGATAGCCTAGGCTTGACCGACGAAGCCAAGCAGTATTTGCTTACGGATCACCTCGGGGAGGCGCCCCTGTTCGTGCAAACCGACATGGGTGTCGGTTTGCTCTCCAAACGGTACGACAGGCACGCAGGAGTTGGAATATATCTGCATATTCACGGCCGTCCTGATTCCTTGGCGCGTCTTCTGAATCACGGCGCATTGGGTGATCTGAATAGCGGTGTGTTTGGGGTCAGTGACAGGATCCGCGCCGTTGAGGGAGCGGTGAAGGAGGGGGATGCGTCCTCCTTTGAGGCTCTGTCGGACGCGTGGAGTGCCATGACTGCTTTCCTGCAAGGAGGATTTCCCACGCCCATCCACGATATTGTGTACCGTTACCAAGCGGAGTCTGCGATCGTGCATCTGGCCGAATTCGTGGGCTGTGAGGTGAAATTGATCGATGGGAATGGATCATCTGTTCCGGTAGAACGGATGAAATGCTACCGTCCAATGCTGTTGGAGGTGTTGCTACTCTGCCTGCTCACCGAGGTGCGTACCTGTTCTGCTACCCGCGAAGCCATCATTCAGCTGTCGTCGCTGGGGGGCGAGGAGGAGGGGAATCTGACCCTGTCCATGCGGTATCCGTTGGAGGAATCCATACTATCCGACGAGGCTTTCCCTCGTATCGAGCAGATCCATCGCCATTTGGCGTGGGTGTGCGAGTTGGGCGGGATGGAGTTGCACACCGAAATCATCAAACCCCGCCGTCACGAACGCGCGGTGGGAAAACTGCCCGAGCTGAACCTAACGTTGGCATGGCTGAGCAATCCTGCCGTACTGTCTACCTCGGATCTGAAAGCAAAGATCCGATTCCTTTACCGTTGCCGGGAGGAAACAGAAAAAGGATGCTGAATGCCTGCTCCATCTACAGACCGCTAAAGCTGTCAATATCATTGAAACAAGGGCGGCAGGATTCCGAAATAAGCCAGTGCTGCGATCAGCGCGATCTGCAGGATCATGATGACGGGGATGCCTACCATGAAGGATGGGTGCTTGGTCTTGTGGTGGGTGAGGAGCATGGTGATGAACATGAAAAACGAGCCACCCAGGGCAGAGCAGACGAACAGAGATTTTTCGGGTATGCGAAGTCTCACGTTGTTCCGCTTGGAAATCATTTTGTCGTAAATGCAGATGATGATGGAAATCAGAGATATAACGGCGAGGTAGGCAAAGAGGATCAGCCAAGGAAGAGAAAGAGGGAGAGTGGCGGGCATAGCGTGCTCCTTTCTGATGCGGCGGTATAGAATTGGAGGGAAAAGGGCGCGGAAACACCGCGCCCTTTTCGATTATTTCTTGGCGTTGTCCTTCAGGGAGACCACTTGGTTGTAGGTGTTTTGGTTTTTGGTATCCTTGCAGAAATAACCGAAGCGGACGAATTGGAACTTCTCGCCGCCCTCGGCGCTCTCCAGAGAAGGCTCTACCATAGCACCCTCGATCTTCTGGAGGGAATTCTCGTTGAGGAAGTCCAGATAGGTCTTGCCCTCGGGGACGTCGGCGGTGTTCTCGATGTTGAACAGGCGGTCGTAGAGCATGAGTGTGGTGGGCTTTGCATACTTGGCGGACAGCCAATGGATGGTACCCTTGACCTTGCGGCCGTCCACGGGCATACCGCTACCGGTTTCCAGATCAGCAGTGGCGTGGATGCACCGGATAGACCCGTCCTCGTTCTTCTCAATCTCACCGCACTTGATGATATAACCGCCCATGAGGCGCACTTCTCCTTCGGGCTTAAGGCGGAAGAACTTGGGCGGAGGCACCTCGGCAAAGTCGTCGGCGTCGATATAGACCTCGCGGGTCATGGGCACTTCGCGGGTACCCAGCTCGGGCTTCTGGGGATGGTTGGGCAGGGAGATGGTCTCCTCCTTGTCCTCGGGGTAGTTGTCGATGACCACCTTGATGGGGTGGGCAATGGCCACGCGGCGGAGGGCGTTCTCGTTGAGATCGTCACGTACGCAGGCCTCCAACTGGCGAATATCCACGGTGTGGTCCGTGTTGGTGACACCTGCCTCGCGGACAAAGGTAAACAGAGCCTCGGGTGTGTAGCCGCGGCGGCGGAGACCCTTCAAGGTGGGCAGACGAGGATCGTCCCAGCCGTCCACGTAGCCCTCCTCGACGGGCTGACGCAGATAACGCTTGGACATAACGGTGTAGGTGATGTTCATGCGGCCAAACTCCCACTGATGGGGCTTCTGCTCAAAGCCAATCTTGTCCACGACCCAATCGTAAAGGGGTCTGTGGTTGCGGAATTCGCTGGAGCAGAGGGAGTGGGTGATGCCCTCCAGGGCATCCTGGATGGGATGGGCGAAGTCGTACATGGGGTAGACGCACCACTCGTCTCCCTGGCGGTGATGGTGAATATGCTTGATGCGGTAGATAACGGGATCGCGGAGGTAGGGATTGTCCGATGAGGGGTCGATCTTGGCGCGCAGGGTACGGGCGCCGTCCTCGAACTCGCCGTTCTTCATACGCTCAAAGAGCTCCAGGTTCTCCTCCACCGAACGGTTGCGGTAGGGGGATTCCTTGGAGGCCTGTGCGCGGTCGGTGCCCTTGTAGTCGGCCAGATCGTCCTTGGACAGATCACAAACGTAGGCGTCGCCCTGCTTGATGAGCTGGACGGCAAACTCGTAGCACTTGCCGAAGTAGTCGGAGCCGTAGAACACGCCGCCTGTGGGGGTAGCGCCCAGCCACTCCAGATCCTCGCGGATGGAGCGCACGAACTCGTCAGACTCCTTGGCGGGGTTGGTGTCGTCGTAGCGGAGGTTAAAGAGGCCGCTGTACTTGTTGGCCACGTCGGTGTTGACGCAGATGGCCTTTACGGATCCAATGTGCAGATATCCGTTGGGCTCGGGAGGGAAGCGGGTGTGGATCTTCAGCTCGTGATTGCTTTCAAGATCCACGTCAATGATGTCATGAATAAAATTGGAATGCTTGACTTCGTTTTCCATGGTAGTATAGGGGGACGATTGAGGGAATCTTTTGCAAAAGATTCCCTCAAACTCCCTTCAAAACCTTTCGTAAGAATTGAAATATAACTTGATGAAAGTTTTGGGAATTCCTAAAACCTTTTTTCAAAAAGGTTTTAGGCGGGGTGTGGGGCAACGCCCCACATTATGCAAACTTGTCCAATCGGGCGAAGACGCGCTCTTTGCCGAGGAGTTGCATGACGGTGTAGAGATCGGGGGCGTTGAGCTTACCGGTGACGGCGAGACGGAGGAAGCCCGAGACATCGGCCACACTGCCCTTGAAGGCGGTGGGATCAGCCTTGTAAGCCTTCATGTCGGCGGCGTAGCCCAGGGAAGTGGCGATGGCCTTGACCTTGTCAAACCAGACGGTCATCTCGTCGGCGGGGTCGTAGGAGGTCTTAAAAGCGGTGATCACAGCCTTGACATCGTCCGTGTCGGTGCCCTCGGGGAAGGTGTCCTTGATTTCGAAAAGCTCGTCGTAGAAGAAGTCCAGGTAGGGGCGGACGTCTGTCCAGACCGTGAAGTCCTTGCGGGGTTTCTTGCCGCCGCGGCCGATGGCGAAGATGGCCTTGGCGTAGGCGGGATCGGCGGTCAGCAGAGCGTTCAGCTCGGTGTCGTACTCTTGAGCCCAAGCAGTGACCTTGTCGTAGACGTCTTCGGCGGTCATGCGGGAGAGGACGTTTTTGGAAACGTCGTTCAGCTTTTGGAAATCAAAGAGACAGCCCGAGGCCGACATTTTCTTGATGTTGAAGGGGAAGGCGGTGTAGGGCTCGGCGGGGTTGGCGGCTCTCCACTCCTCGTAGTTGGAATTGAGCAGGGTCAGCACGTACTCGGCCACCGCCTCGGGAGCGTATCCCATCTTGGCGTAGTCGTCCAGATTGGCGCCCATATCCCGCTTGGAGAGCTTCTTCTTGTTGCCGTTCTCGTCCAGACGCATGATCTGGGAGATGTGCATGTACTTGGGCGCCTTGAAGCCCAGGTAGTAGAAGAGCTGGAGGTGCTTGGGCAGGGAAGGTAGCCACTCCTCTCCACGGATGACCAGATTGGTACCCATCAGGTGATCGTCCACCGCGTGGGCAAAGTGGTAGGTGGGGATGCCGTCGGACTTGAGAAGCACGAAATCCTCGTCGTTAACTGGCATTTCCAGCTTGCCTCTGACAAGATCCTGGAAGGTGATCTTCTTTTCACCATCACCGTCGGACAGGAGACGGAGCACCCAGGGATTGCCCGCGGCCAGATTGGCCTCGACATCTTCCATAGTGAACTCGCGGTGGGACAGCATTTCAGCCCGTCTTGCAGCGGCCTCGGCCTCCCAGTCCACGTTCTTGATCTCGGTCTTCTTGTCGGTCTGCTTCAGGGCCTCCAGTTCTTCCTCGGTGGTGAAGACGGGATAAGCCTTGCCTTCGGCTACCAGCTTCTTGGCGAAGACGTGGTACAGATGGGCGCGCAGGCTCTGCTTGTAGGGGCCGTAGTTGCCCGTATCCTGCACCTTGCCATCGGGGCCCAGGATGGCGCCCTCGTCAAAGTGGATGCCGTAGCGTGCGAGGGTGGTGATGAGTCCCTCGGCGGCACCGGGTACCTCGCGCTTGGCGTCGGTGTCCTCAATGCGGAGGTAGAATACACCCCCCGATTGGTGTGCCAGGCGCTCGCCCACCATGACGGGGAACAGGCCGCCGAAGTGAACGAAGCCTGTGGGGCTGGGGGCAAAGCGGGTCACCTTGGCGCCCTCGGGGAGATTTCTTGCGGGGAACTTGGCCTCGGTCTCCTCAGGCGTCTCGGTGACGTGGGGGAAAAGAAGGTCAGCTAACTTTTGGTAGTTGATATCCATGGGTTTATATCATCCTTTCGGGAATAATCATGATTTATTGAAGGTTTTTGGGATTCTCAAACCCTTTTTGTAAAAAGGGTTTGAGCCGCCGGAGGCCGTTCTCTCATATATACATGGTGTTGTCCAGCGCGCGGGAGAGCTTGTTGGTATCTCCGTGGCCGGGGTAGATGGTGAGGTTGCCGTCGTAGGCGCGCAGGGATTTGAGGGATTGGCGGATGGTGGCGTAGCTGCCGCCCCAGAGATCACACCGACCAATGTTGTCGGCAAAGAGTGTATCCCCCGTGAACATCACGCCCTCGGACTCGCAGAGGAAGCAGGAGGAGCCCGGAGAGTGGCCGGGGGTGTGGACTACGGTGAGGGTAGCGTTGCCCACCTTGATCTCGTCGCCGTGGCGCAGGAGAATATCGGCGGCCTTCCATGCGCGGTCCTGACGGAAGAAGAAGGCAAAACCGTTCTTGTCAGTATCGGTGAGCATGGGGGCGTCGGCTTCATGGATATAGACCTTCAGGCTGGGCTCGGCCTGTCGTAGGGTATCCACCGACATGATGTGATCAAAATGCCCGTGGGTGAGCAGGATCCCCACAGGGGTACAGCCATCCTCGCGGAGCCGGCGCAAAATGGCGGAGGCTGATGCGCTGGGGTCGATAATGAGAGCATGACCACTATCCTCGACAAGGTAGCAGTTGGAGCCGTATGACCCGGGAAAAAGATTGACGATATGCATGGTGCCTCCTTTCGGTATCTGTTTCGGTGTGCGCAAACAAATACCCATATTATTTCCATTTTATTATTATAGCACAAAAATATCGTCTTGTCTACACTTCTTTGAAAAAAACTCCTGTATGGCAATAAAAAAATCCCCTGCCGAAGCAGGGGATTTGAAGATCTCATTCTTTCTTGTCGGAGGAGGGCTTGGCGGCTTCCTTCTCGTCCAGGAAGTACTGGGAATAGATGGTGTTCGCGGTCTTGAAGAGATCGAACTCGGAGTAGGCACACTCGTTGCACTCGGTGAACTTCAGATCCGAGAAGTTGGCGGTGATGTAAGCCTTACCGGCCTCCAGGTACTTGTTATAGGAGCCGATCTTTGCCTTCTTGAACTGCATGACGTTGTAGTAGTCAACCGTCTCACCCTTCAGCTTGCTGCTGGTAACGGTGGCGCTCAGGTTGAACACCACGGGAATGATGGGCATATCGTTCATCAGAATGCCCTCAGCCTGGCGGAGGTTTTCGGCGCGGTTCGCGATGGTCTTCTCGGTGAAGATCTCTTCCATAAGGGCGTTGTACTCTTCGCTGTCGTAACCGGTGATATGGGGGGTCAGCAGGTACTCGTCGGGGTTGGACATATCCATGCCGCGACCCGAGAAGGGCTTAGCGAAGGGAGCCAGAACCGAGAAGGGATCAGCGGAGAAGGCAACGTAGTCGAGGATGATGGCATCAAAGGTGCCTGCGCGGAGCTCCTCTGCGTACAGGTCGTCACAGATATCCTCGGGTTCGGAGTCGGTGTACTTGTAGTAGTCGTTGTTTCTGATGGTGTTCAGCTTCTTGACCGAAACGTTGAAGCCCAGAGCCTTCCAGTTCTCCACGATGATTTCGGCGATGGCGCAATGCACCTCGTCGTAAGCGGCTACGGTCAGCTCGAAGGTGTACTGGGAGGGCTTGATGCCTGCCTCGGAGAGGAGGCTGGCGGCCTTGGCGGAGTCGGTCTTCAGGGTGTCATAAGAGGTGGTGCAAGCATCACGGAAGGTAGTTTTGCGGATGCCTGCCTCGAATACACCGGTAGGAACCAAACCGGTAGCGGCCTCGGCGTATACCACGGCGTCTACAATGGCGGCACGGTCGATGGCCAGGGACAGAGCCTGACGGACCTTGGCGTCGGCGAAGAGCTTGGCGCCCTCCTCGGTGCCGTTATCGATAATGGCGTTCTGGTTGAGGTAGATGGAGTTGGTGGACATGGACTTCTCGGCTACCACAGCGTCATTGGCGATGGAGCCTTCCTTACGGAGAGCCAGGGGAACGTCGCTGATGTACATGACCATGCCGGTCTCGTACATGGCGGTGAGCTGATCCTCGGTGAGGGAGCAGTCCACGCAGATCTTGTAGGGAGTGACCGACTTCTTCAGACGATCCTCCTCGTAGTCGCGGTAGTAGTAGATATTGCGCTCCAGCATGAAGTCGGTGATGGACTGGCCCCAGAAGTAGTCGCCCACCTTGTCAAAGCCGTTGGCATCCTTATACTCGTGAAGAGCGTCAAAGAACTTTTCGGTGTCGGGATCGCTACCGGTCTTCATGTTGACACGGCCCAGCTTGAAGGGGCCGCTGCACACCATGGTACCGGGCTTCTTGGCCCAGTCGTCACCCTTGGAGACGATATCGTCGCGCAGGGGAGCCAGCGCCAGACTGGTCAGGTTGAGCAGGAACTGATCGTAGTCGATCTTACCCTCAAAGTTGATCTCCAGCATCTGCTGCTCGGCGGGGTAGATGCCCACGTCGTCGATGGAAGCATCACCTTCCTTGGCGGCACGGGCGTTCTTGATGTCGAACAGAAGGGATGCAGCCTCAAAGTTGGCGTCAACCTCGAGCAGACGCTTCCAGGCATACACGATGTCGTTGGCGGATACGGCGGTACCGTCGGACCAGTTGGTGTCCTTCAGGTACAGCTTCATGGTATATTCACCGGCGGCCTCGTTTTCCTCGATGACATATTCCTTCACGAGGGATTTCTTGACCTTGCCGTTCTCATCCAGCTTGAACAGGGTGTCGAACATCAGGCTGACCACGTTGGCCAGAGCCTCGTTGGTGTAGGCTTTAGCGGGGTCAAGGTCGTAGACGTTGTCGGTCAGGTAGGTGGTGATGTACTGACCCTTATCCTCTTCCTTCTCTTCGTCTTCGCAGCCGACGAAAGACAGGCAGGAAAGCAGGGTGGCGGCACAAAGAAGCAACGCAAAGATACGCTTCATCATGGTTCGGTTTCTCCTCCTTGTGTAGTGCGGTGTCCCTAACGCGTGCAGGGACACGTATACAGTTTTCTCACACTATTATATCATACAATCCCTTTTGAATCAATAAGCAAACGAGCATATTTTTCAGTTTTGGACGGTTGCACAACAAGTACCCCTTGAAACTGTGCATTTTGCCTACTAAAATCTGCTATCTCGGAGGATTGGGCGTATAGTCTCCGCAATTCCGTGGAATCCTACTCAATGAAGCGGGCAATGTGAGCCCTGCGTGTCCATAGGAGGAGTATCATGCCATATAAAAACACCGTCCGCTCCGTTGCGGTACAAGCCGAAAAGCGCGGGGGTTTTCCCCATACCGACCTTGCCTGTGAATCGGATCGCCCCTGCGTTTCTTCCTCCGAGGAGACTTTCACCGTGGGGACGATTCCCGTCACGGTTACCCGCCGTCGCGAGACGGACGGTGGGAGCTTCGTCACGGTCGCCTGCGGTCGCATCACGGCGCGGGGGGAGGGGGATCTGCCCGACCTCGCGCGGCTGTTGTCCGAGGAACTCCGCCGTATGGCTGCCGAGATGCTGGAGCGGGAGGTAGATGCGGCGTGCCGTATTTTGGTGGTCGGCTTGGGCAACGCTCACATGACTCCCGACGCCATCGGGCCGGGGACTGTCCGCCGTCTGACGGTCACCCGCCATCTTAAGGCGTATGATGAGGCTATGTTTCGTGCTCTGGGATGCTGTGAACTGGCCGCCCTCTCTCCCGGGGTGCTGGGGCAGACGGGGATGGAGTCGGGGGAACTGGTCAAATGTGCCGCCGAGCTGACCCAACCGGATCTGCTCGTTGCGGTGGACGCTTTAGCCGCACGGAGCTGTGAGCGTTTGGCCTCCACCATCCAACTCTCGGACGGGGGGATCGCCCCGGGCTCGGGGATCGGGAATCATCGCATGGCCATTGATCGGGAGACGGTGGGGTGCCCCGTACTGGGCTTGGGAGTTCCCACCGTGGTGGATTCCTCCACCTTGGTCTGGGATGCGCTGGAGAAGGCTGGGATGGGAGAAGAGCCACTGCCGCCTCGTCTCTCCGAGGTGCTTGAGAGCGGGCGAAGCTTCATCGTTTCTCCGCGTGACAGCGACGAGATGGTGGAGCTGACCTGCCGTCTGTTGGCCAAGGCGCTGGATCTGGCTTTTGGGATCGGGGAATGAGTGCCGCGGTCTATTCCATCCGATCGGGGCATATATATGAATGAAGTTCAATAAAAAGGAGATATATGCCATGAACGAAACCTCGTCCCCCCGCCTCCCTATGGAGGTACATACCGACTGCCGTGTGGCGGCCGAATCGAATCACCCATATCACACGATTCCGCCCAAGGTGAAGCCTGCTCCGACGGACAACCTGGCCCCTCGTAGTCGTTTTGCCAATCTTCGCGTTGGTTTGGTCTGCCTGGCCATGACGGTGGGCCTGGGAGCGGTGCTCATTCCTGCCCTGCGGGTGGCATACGACGCCATGGACGGAACCATATCGTCGGATAGGATCGGTCAAGCCCTGGGACAAGGGTTGCTGCAGGGCGGGATGCCGCCGACGAATATTCCGCTCACGGGAGAGAATTCCCCCGACACGGAAACCGCGGCACAGGATGGTACAGATCCGATTGACGGGGGAGGGGAGGTGACGGAGCCCCTTGAAACTGCCCCCTCCGAAGCCGTGACCGATTCCTTGATCGAGCCCGTCACCGAGCCTTCCGCCTATGAGACGGTGACTACCCCGGCCAATGATCCCCCTACCGATACGATTCCCCGACCCGAGACCACCGAGGCATCTACCGCTGAAGAGGAAACGGACGTTCCCGTACCCGAGGGATGCTATCCTTTTGTATCGGTGGATATGAGTGATGCTGATCACGGCGCAGGATACGTAATCAGCGATATGGATGCTTTGCCCCAGCACCTGCCCGACGGACGGCTGTGGAATACCGAGGGTGCACCGACGGTGCTGATGGTCAATACCCACCCCTACGAGGGTTACAGTGGCGGGGAAGCTTGGTACGACCCCGCCGAGGGCGGTCTGGCCCTGACCGATACCCCCAACGCCACCGATGGTATGGTTGCGTTGGGGGCCGCCCTGGCCCGCACTCTGCGGGGCATGGGGGTGACGGTCATTCACCTTCGGATCGCGGTGTCGGCGGAGGATACGGCGGCGGATATCTACGACCGCACCGAGACCATGATCCGATATTACTGCCGCCTTTACCCCGACGTCGGCTTGGTTGTGAACCTGCGTCGCTCGGCTGAACTGACCGAGGACGGATCCATCCTGCGAACGGCAGGGAGCTACGGCGGGGAGGTCTGCGCCCAAGTCCGCATCTCGGTCAACGGCGGGCGTGGAAAACACGCCCTTGGACGGGATTTGGCGGTAGCTTTGGCTTTGCGGGAGGGGCTGTGGGGCATTGACCCTACCGTCAGCCGTCCCGTATGGGTCAAGGAGGGAAGCGGACTGATTTCGGACCGAACCGACGTCTGTGTTCTGACATTGGAAGCGGGCTCGGCGGGGAACACCTACGCCGAGGCTAAGCGCTTGGTCGATCCGCTGGCGCTGATTTTGGGGGATCTGATTCTGGAAGGAAAATAAAATTGTTGCAAAATCGTCCGAAACAGAAAAATAATTCGAAAAACCTCTTTACAAAAGTCAAAAAGTGTGGTATAATAGTTCCAAATAAAGAAACGCCGCGGTTTCGCGGAGACGGAGTGTGCCATGGAACAGGAAACCTATCTGGAACGGATCAAAAAGCTCAAGAGCAGCCGTAAGATCACCAACGACAAGCTGTCCGAGATGACGGGGATCCCTTTGGGTACCTTGGCCAAGCTCTTGGCAGGTATCAGCGACTCGCCCAAGCTCTCCAATATCGTAGCCATCAGTCGCGCCTTGGATTGCTCTCTGGATTGGCTCATTACGGGTGTTCCCGAGAATACCAATAACTATACCCTGGAGCCCGCCGAAATGACCCTGGTGGAGACCTACCGCGAGCTGGACAGCTACGGGCAGGCTCTGACTCTGGCGGTCATGGATATGGAGCGGGCCCGTGCCGAACGGCAGGCTGACGAGGAGACCATCAAGCTCCACGACGTTGCCCGCCGCAGTGCCCGTCGCGGCGCCCCCCGTTTGCGCCGCCCCGAGGAGGCTTCCGAAACAGAGGAGGCTGTTGCCGCATCTGCGGCTGCTGCTCCCGCCGCCCTCACTGCCGCAGACTTGATCCGCGGAGGCGGAGAGACCGCCGCGACCACAGTCGCTACGACCACAGTCGCTACGACCACGGTCGCCGCCGCTGAGTCTGTAGCCGAAACGCCTGCCGTGCCCAAGTCCCTGCTCACTCGCTCCAGCGACCTGCCCGCAGGGCTTCGCCGTCGGAGCATCGGCCTGTACGATATGCCGGTATCCGCCGGTGTAGGTGAATTCCTGGCCGACTCCACCCGTATCGAGGACATCGTCATCCCCGACGATCCCCGTACCGCCGAGGCGGACTACGCCTTGCGTATCAACGGTGACAGTATGGAGCCCAAGTACCATTCGGGGGATATCCTCCTGATCCAGTCTGCCGATACTGTGGAGGAGGGCGAGCTGGGCATCTTCGTGCTGGACGGCTCGGGTTACTTCAAGAAGTACGGAGGGGATCACCTGATCTCCCTGAATCCCAAGTATCCGCCTATCCGACTCAAGGACTTCGAGGACGTGTCCTGCTGTGGACGGGTCGTGGGGAAGTTGAAGAAGAAATAAGATTCCGTGAGAGAGCACCGTCGTTTGACGGTGCTCTCTTTGCGATGAATAGGATTTTTTCGTTGATTCTTCACTTTTTTCGCCATCCCCCTTGCAATTTCCCACAAAATGGGTTATAATATAAAGGATTGTGATTCATTCCATCAAGAAAGGAATTTTGTTATGAATAAGCTCAACAAGCTCGCAAACTTTGGCGGCGTACAAGGGCCTGTGCTGACCATCGTTATGGACGGCGTTGGTATCGCCCCTGACACCGCCGGTAACGCCGTTTCCCTTGCCTATACCCCCACCCTCGACCGCATCATGAAGGAGTACCCCATGGTTACTCTGAAGGCTCACGGTACCGCCGTCGGTCTCCCCTCCGACGACGATATGGGTAACTCTGAGGTAGGTCACAACGCCCTCGGCGCAGGACAGGTCTTCGCCCAGGGTGCCAAGCTGGTCACCCAGTCCATCGAGTCGGGCAAGATGTTCGCCTCCGAGACCTGGCAGACCCTCATCGGCGGGGTTAAGACCAACAATTCCACCCTCCATTTCCTGGGTCTGTTCTCCGACGGTAACGTCCACTCCCACATCGATCACCTCAAGGCCATGCTGGTGCAGGCCAAGGCCGAGGGCGTCAGCCGCGTCCGTATTCACATCCTCATCGACGGCCGCGACGTAGGTGAGACCTCCGCTTTGGAGTATATCAATCCCTTCGAGGCCTTCATCGCCGATCTCCGCTGCGAGTCCTTCGATATCGCCATCGCCTCGGGCGGCGGCCGTATGAAGGTGACTATGGACAGATACGAAGCTGACTGGTCCATGGTGGAGCGTGGCTGGAAGACCCACGTGCTGGGCGAGGGCAGACAGTTCGCCTCCGCCGCCGAGGCCGTGGAAACCTACCGCGCAGAGCTGGGCGTCATCGACCAGGATCTGCCTCCCTTCGTCATTGCCAAGGACGGTGAGCCTGTTGGTACCATTAACGATGGTGACTCTGTCATCTTCTACAACTTCCGCGGCGACCGCGCCATCGAGATCTCCAAGACCTTCGACGCCGCCGAGGGCGAATTCGATAAGTTCGACCGCGTTCGTGTTCCCAACGTACTGTACGCCGGTATGCTGGAGTACGACGGTGACCTGCATATCCCCCACCGCTACCTGGTCAATCCTCCCGAAATCACCAATACCATGGGTGAGTTCCTGGCGAACACCGGTGTCAAGCAGTACGCCATCTCCGAGACCCAGAAGTACGGTCACGTTACCTATTTCTGGAACGGCAATAAGTCGGGCAAGTTCTCGGACGAGCTGGAGACCTATGTGGAGGTGCCCTCCGACGTGGTTCCCTTCGAGCAGAGACCCTGGATGAAGTGTGCCGAGATCACCGACAAGCTCATTGAGGCTCTGGAGGCAGGCGAGTACGCCTACTACCGCGTCAATTTCCCCAACGGCGACATGGTGGGTCACACCGGCTCCCTGTTGGCAACCCGTTGCTCCATGGAGGCTCTGGATCTCCAGCTGGCACGTATTCTGGCCGTTGTGGACAAACTGGGCGGCGTAGCCCTCATCACCGCCGACCACGGTAACGCTGACGAAATGTACGAGTGCGACAAGAAGGGTATGCCCAAAGCAGGGAAGGACGGCAAGTTCAAGGCCAAGACCAGCCATACCCTGAATCCCGTTCCTTGCATCATCTATGATAATACTGCCGCCAAGGATTCCTATACCGTTAAGAACGATAACGGTCAGTTTGGGCTTTCCAACGTGGCCGCTACCATGGTGAACCTCATGGGCTACGAGGCTCCCGCTATGTGGGATGAGTCCATTATTGAGGTGAAGTAATTGAATCGTTTGACCCACGGTTTTTCGCCGTGGGTCTGCTTGTATAGTAAAACCACGCGTTAGACGCGTGGTTCGGTAAGAATTACATAGTTGATAATGACATAAAGACTCCTTTGTTGTATAATAAGAGTGCGGCTGCCAACTGCACAAACAAAAACAACAAAGGAGGTCATTTACAA
>JAZSBH010000003.1:0-10218 GCA_045602325.1 Eubacteriales bacterium
CTCCGCGTAGCGGTGGAGGAGCCCGCGTGCATAGAGTAAAAAGCTTTTCCCGATAAAGAGAATTAGGCTTTTAACTCGCGCACTCTCCCTCAGTCGCTTCGCGCCAGCTCCCTCCCGGAGGGAGCCTTAAGACTGTGCCAATCCACCGATAAACCCAAATTTGAAATTCATTCCCAAAGGAGATTCCATTATGAAACCCATCAAATCCGACCGTTTCGTTTGCACCGTAATTTCCGGCGGTGCCTTTGATGCCTGCCAGTGCCGCGTCCTGGTGGATCGCAAGACCGGTGTCAATTACCTTTGGACAGCCAGCGGCTACGCGGGCGGTCTGACCGTTCTTCTGGACGCCGAGGGCAAGCCCATTGTGACCGCTGTCCCCGCAGATGACGAGGAGTAAAATATTTATGTTCATTTTCCCTGCTATCGATCTATACGACAAAAAAGCCGTCCGCCTCTACAAAGGAGACTACCAACAGATGACGGTTTACAGCGAAAACCCCATTGAGATCGCCCGTGATTTCGAGGCGGCGGGGGCGAAATACATCCACATGGTGGATCTGGAGGGCGCCCGCGACGGCTCCACCCCCAATCTGGAGATCGTGGCCGACATGGCGCAGAATACTTCCCTCTTTGTTGAGATCGGGGGCGGTATCCGCAACATGGCGACCGTGGAAAAGTACCTGTCCGCAGGCGTCTCCCGCGTCATTCTGGGCACGGCGGCGGTCAACAACGAGGAGTTCCTCCGCGAGGCCGTGGCCAAGCACGGCGAGAGGATCGCCGTGGGGGCTGACGTCAAGGACGGCTATATCGCCATCAAGGGCTGGCTGGAGCAATCGGCCTACACCTTGGAGGCATTCATGGAGAAGATGCAATCCATCGGCGTGAAAACCGTTATCTGCACCGACATCTCCAAGGATGGCGCCATGAAGGGTACCAACCGCGAGCTGTACCGTGAGCTTTCCGCAAAGTTCTCCATGGATATCGTGGCCTCGGGCGGTGTGTCCACCCTGGAGGACGTAAAAGCCCTGGCCGCCATGAATCTCTACGGCGCCATCATCGGCAAGGCCTACTACACGGGTGCTATTAACCTGAAAGAAGCAATCGAGGTATCCAAATGATAACAAAGAGAATTATTCCCTGCCTGGACGTCAAGAACGGACGGGTAGTCAAGGGTGTCAACTTTGAAGGAGTGCGGGACGTATCCTCCCCTGTGGAGCTAGGCAAATTCTACTCCGACAGCGGTGCCGACGAGTTGGTATTCTACGATATCACCGCCTCGGTGGAGGGGCGCGCCCTGTTCACCGACATTCTCCGCGAGGTAGCCTCCACCATCTTCATCCCCTTGACGGTGGGGGGCGGCATCAACACCCTGGACGACTTTGACCGCGTGCTCAAATGCGGTGCGGACAAGGTCAGCGTGAATTCGGGTGCCATCCGTAACCCGAATCTGGTCTACGAGGCTGCCCAGCGCTACGGTGACCAGTGCGTGGTGCTCTCGGCTGACATCAAGCGAGTGAATGGCGAGTTCCGCGTGTTCGCCAAGGGCGGCCGCGAGGACACCGGCATGGAGGCCATCGAGTGGATCAAGCGTTGCGTAGGCAACGGCGCGGGCGAGGTGGTAGTCAACTCCATCGACACCGACGGAGTGAAAAAGGGCTTTGATATTGAAATGCTCCGCGCAGTCTGTGACGCCGTGAAGGTTCCCGTCATCGCCTCGGGCGGTGCGGGCTGTGTGCAGGACTTCATCGATCTTTTCCATAAGGTCCCCGACATCGACGCGGGGCTCGCCGCCTCGGTGTTCCACTTTGGGGAAATTCAAATTCCCGACCTAAAGCTTACCCTATCCGCCGAAAATATTAATATGAGATTGATTTAACAACGAAAGGTTTGGAATTATGTTGAATATTGACGAATTGAAATTTGATGCGCAGGGGCTCATCCCCGCCGTCGTGGTGGATTCCATCACCAAAAAAGTATTGACCGTGGCCTACATGAACCGCGAGAGTCTGGCTATCTCCATGGAAAAGGGTCTGTCCTGCTTCTGGAGCCGCTCCCGTCAAGAGCTGTGGCTCAAGGGCGAGACCAGCGGCAACTACCAGCACATCGTCTCCACCACCGCCGACTGCGACAACGATGCCCTGGTGGTGGTCGTGGAGAAGGACGGCCCTGCCTGCCATCTGGGCACCGATTCCTGCTTTACGAAGCCAGTGTATCAGAGCGAGGAGCTTCATGAGTTTACCATTCAGGGCTTGGCCGATCTCCTGCAGGGCCGCATGGAGGAGCGCCCCGAGGGCTCCTACACCACCTACCTCTTTGACAAGGGTCTGGACAAGATCCTCAAGAAGGTGGGCGAGGAATGCACCGAGGTCATCATCGGTGCCAAGAGCAACGATAAAAAGGAAACCGTCTACGAGATCGCTGATCTCGCCTACCACGTCATGGTGCTCATGACCCAGATGGGCATTTCGGTGGAGGACGTCCACCGCGAGCTGGCGTCGAGACATATCATTGACCATAAGGTCAAGCAGGAGAAGATGGTCTGAGCCATCCTTTCCGAGAAAGGAGCACACATGAAGCACTCCGCAAACTCCCTTCCCTTCGCTGTGGGCGATTGGGTCACCCAATACAGCGCGGGCTACTGGAAGATCCTGGCTATCCATGACAAGTACGCCGATGAGGACGATTGGCGCGATCCTCCGACCTATCACAAAGGGGATCACATCGGCTACTGGGTGATTCTCAAAAAGGGCTTTACCCCCAAGATGAAGTGGAGCAACGCCTGCGAGTGCGTGGATGCACATTGGTGCGCTCCCGTCTCTCCCGAGGTGAAAGCCGCCATTGAGCAAGCCTTTGGGAGTGAGCCCGCCAAAGCCCAAAAGTTCAAGGTCGACACAAGCGAGCCCCGTCCCGGTATTCAGAATTGCTGGATCAATCTCCCCGAGGAGCATATCCCGCAGCTGGAGGAGGAACTGGCCAAGCTCCCCACCTGCTTTACCAAGGCGCAGTTGCAAACCGCTCTTGAGCAAGTTCCGAAGCTGACCGTGGGTGTCCCGCCGTCCAACGTGCTGTTGAATCTGTTGGTACAACCTTATAAGCTGGACGAGAATTTTGATTTCATCTACTGTGGGTACGAATTGGATTTCTGATAAGGTGAAGCAGGAGAAGATGGTCTGATCTCACCTATAAAAATAGTCCCCCAACCCAAGCCAAGGCTCGGGATGGGGGATCTTTTCGTCCACCGATCAAAATTATGGAGCTTTTTTCACCGGGCAGACCGGGAGCATCCGCAGGAAGCTCACGCAAGGGGGCTCGGTCTTCACCCGATGGATCAACGGATCAGGATCGCTTTAGTCACCGGTATCCGAAACGAGGATCAGCGTCCCCGATTCAATTCCGTCATAGGTCTGCGTCACATACTCATACACACGCCCATCGGTGGCCGTCAAGCGGCAGCCACTCATGATGGCGTGATGCTCCTGCTGTGCCGAGTTGGGACAGCCCAAGTGGCAGGGCGAATGATAGCAATCGCCGTGAACGCGGAATTCAAACCATTCACCGCTGTCAAAAATGATAAAGTTCCGCTCCATGCCGTTCTCAGCAGATTCGATGTGAAAATTATAGAAATCGTTCCATGAGGAGAAACCGCATCCCCACGCGCCAACCTGACCATCCGCGAACTCGGTGTTCACGATCTCGGCCATGGTGGCGATCTTTCTCTCGTCCTTGGTCGCGGGGGTATAGTCCAGCGCGGCCTTGCAGTCCTCCACGCGAGCCGTGAAGGATTCCACAAGCTCATGCGCCTGCTCCTCGGTTACGGAGGAGGGATCCGTGAAGCGAACCGAGCCCAGAACGGCAGAGCGGGCAATGGCCAGATTGTCACGGACGTGGGAGGTCGTATCGGCCACGAGGTGCTGAACGCCTACGTACAGGCTTCCCACACCGACGACGCTCCCCTCGCCGTCCGCAATGGTAAACGTCAGAAGTGCTTCGTCGGTTTCCGCCTCGGAAATAGGAATCAGCACCGCAACGCAGGACGTAGCGGGGTCAAAGGTCACGCGATCTACCCGACGGCTGTCCATGGAGATGACCGGTTGCGCATCGGGGTATTTGAGTGCCTTGTAAAAATCACCCCAGGGGGACAGATCCGTGTCCTCGTTCAAGGGCATATCCACTACGTACAGGCACTTGGAATCGGCATTTACCGTGACGGTCTCTCCGGGCTCACAGTCAATGGTTAGCACGTTGTAGAGGATATGGTAGGACACCGAGGACATCTGTACCCCGGTTTGAATAGAGGGAATCTCGGGATCCGAAACCGTTGCAACCTCGGTGGCCGACAGCCGCGTCAACTTCACCATAGGAGCCTCAATATAGGCGGGAGCAAGATCCTCATCCTTGGTGGTCTGTTCGGGAGCGGCGGGATCATCGGCGGTCATGAGGGGAATGGCCAGCAGAGTCCCCAGGATGAGTGCCAAAGACAGACACGCGGCCAGCAGAACGGCGGCGCGGCGGCGCATAGTAGCCCGTCGGCTGATCTGAACCGTTCTCATGGTCGCGGCGTGGGTCATGGCGCTCTGTACAGTCTCCTCGTCCAGCATACCCACGGCGTCGTTCATTTTTTCTTTGTTGGTTTTCATAAGTAGATACTTCTCCTTTCATATCATGATGGAATCAGATAAAAATACCATCATCCTCCAGCGCCCGCTTCAGCTTCTTTCGGATACGCACCAATCGCATAACCACGGCGGTCTCCCTGATCCCACAGGCCTCCCCGATCTCTTCATTGGATAAGAACCGGAAGTAACGAAGCATGAACACGGTGCGGTCATCCTGCGGGAGGTTTTGCAGGAACCGTTGCAGGCAATCGCGGATCGCGACGGTTTCCAGGCTACTCTCCCCGTCGGGATCAGCCAAACATTCTGCCAGCTCCTCCATGGAGTCTTCATACTCCTCACCTCCCCTGCAGGATGCGGTCTTGTATCGCACGCGATCCACCGCTCTGCGGCGTACCAACGCGCTGACGTAAGCCAGTATTCGATGGGGGCGGTCCGGCGGAACGGCGTTCCAAAGATCCAGGAGGGCATCGTTGACACATTCCTCGGCATCGTGCTCCGAGCCCGTGATCTGCCGAGCCAGTCCCTTCAGCAGCCGCCCGTACTGACGGGATACGGCCTCAAGGGCCGTCTCGTCGTGGCGGTAAAGCCCCTCACGGAGGCGGTCTTCATTCCATTGGTCACGGGAATAGTCCGTCATGGGGTCTCCTTTCAACACTTGTAAGATAGGTGATTGCATAATTTGGAAAATTGGGGTTTATAGGGCAGATATTTGATTTACGGTAAGGGAGAATATTGCTCTCCGACAAACCCAAATTTGATCATTTTGCAATCGGCTAACACTTGTAAGATGATAGTCGGGACAACGTGAAGCGCTTCACCCATTATGTCGTAAACCGCAGGGAACAGACAACCGAATTTCAAAAAAAAATTTATAAAAAATCCGCCAATAGGTGTTCGGGACACGATTGGCGGATTATTTTAGATTGCGTTTTTACTCGCCCATCAGCTTCTCCAACGCCGCCAGCCGCAGGCAGATGGTCAGTCCATCCATGGCCAGGGTCAGATCAGAGAGCGAGGGGAAGGTGGGGGCGATGCGGATGTTGGAGTCGGCAGGATCCTTGCCGTAGGGGTAGGTAGCACCCACGGTGGTCAGGGTCACGCCGGCCTCCTTGGCCAGGGCGTAGGCACGCTTGGCGGTACCGGGCATGGTGAAGAGGCTGACGAAATAGCCGCCCAAGGGCCGCGTCCAGTGGGCGAACCCCGCGTCGTTCAGGTCGCGCTCCAGGGTGTCCAATACGACCTCGAACTTGGGGCGCAGGATGGCGGCCTGCTTCTTCATGTGAGCCAAGATACCCTCGGCGTTGCCGAAATACTTGACGTGGCGCATCATGTTGAGCTTGTCGTAGCCAATGGTCTGAATGCCGACGATGGGCATGACCTGCTTCATGTTGTTGTCCGACATACCAAAGATGGCCACACCGGAGCCCGGGAAGGAGATCTTGGAGGTGGAGGCGAAGTAGAATACGCGGTCTACGGTGCCCACAGCCTCGCACTCCTTGAAAATGTCCAGCAGGGTATCGCTCACGTCATCGTACAGGTCGTGTACCACGTAGGCGTTGTCCCAGAAAATGCGGAAGTCGGGAGCGGCGGTCTTCATGGCCGCCAGGCGGCGGACGGTATCGTCGGAGTAGGTGTATCCGTCAGGGTTGGAGTACTTGGGACAGCACCAGATACCCTTGACCGAAGCGTCACTCGCGGCCAGCGCCTCCACCGCGTCCATGTCGGGGCCTGCGGGGGTCATATCCACGGGGATCATCTCAATGCCCAGGGATTCGCAGATGGCGAAGTGGCGGTCGTAACCGGGGGCGGGGCAGATGAACTTGATGGTCCCCTGCGTGATCCAAGGTTCGCCGTCGCAGTTGCCGTACAGCATACAGCGGGCGACTGCATCGTACATCAGCTTCAGGGAAGAGTTTCCGCCGATAAAGAGGTTCTTCTCGGGGATACCCAGTAGGTCGGAGAACAGCTTCTTGGCCTCGGGCGTGCCCTCCAGAAGGCCGTAGTTGCGGCAGTCAAAGCCCCCGCCGGTCTTGCAGTCCTCGGCGTTGAGGCAATCCAGCATTTCGGTAGTGATGTCCAGCTGCTCGGCGCCGGGCTTACCGCGGGACAGATCCAGTTTAAGTCCCTTAGCGGCAAATTCAGCGTAAGCCTTCTGCATTCTATTCAGTTCGGCCGCGAGACAATCGCGGCTCATCTGATCGTATCTCATAGGATGGTCTCCAAATCACAAAAATCATAACGAAAACCGACGTAGAACACGTCGGTTCGTTTCCGCGGTATATTGTACCACATTTTCCGCAAAAAAGCAAGAGGTATTTTGAAATTTTGCAAAATTTTCTGAATTTTTTTGCCATTTCCAATTTTGCACGCCCTTATTTGCAAGAAACCGTTTGATTTTATGCAATTCGAGCCGGTTACTCATCCTCCGTGCTCTCCCAGAAGGAGGTTAGATACTCGTACAGAGACGCCGCATCCCCCACGGCAGAAAGTTGCTCCCAATGTGCGGGATAGAGGTGCAAGTATGGTTCAGCGGCGTAGCGGTCGTCGATGAGCACCACCACGCCGTAATCGTCGGGACGGCGGATGACCCGCCCCGCGGCCTGGAGCACGTGGTTCATGCCGGGGTAGGTGTAGGCGTAGGCGTAGCCTTCCCCGCCTCCGCTGTCTCCCAGATCCCGGCTCTCGTCGTAGTATTCCCGCATGATGTTGCGTTCATTCGAGAGCCCGGGGATCCCCACCCCCACGATGACGGCGCCGATGAGGCACCGTCCGGGCAGGTCCACACCCTCCGAGAAGGAACCGCCCAGCACGCAAAAGCCGATTTGCAGATCCTTGGAATCCGGGGTAAAGGCGGCGATAAAGGCCTCCCGCTCGGCGTAAGTCATGCCGGGAGTCTGCACCACCGTCTTGACCGAAGGGTACTTCTTCTTGAACAATTCATAGACCTTTTCCAGGTAGGCGTAGGAGGGGAAATAGACCATGTAGTTTCCCCGTTTTGCGGACACCGTAGCGGCGATGTAGGACATGATGCTGCGGTAGGATTTATCTCGATCCTCATAGCGGGTGCTGACCCCGTCGCAGACAGCCACGCAGAGGTGGTCCGTGGGGAATGGAGACTCGAAATCCACCAGCACGCTGTCGCGGTCGCCCCCCAGAATGTCGGCAAAATACTCATTCGGAGTCAGGGTCGCCGAGAACAGCACCCGCGCCACCGCCTTTTGGAGGATGGGACGCAGGATCCCCGCAGGATCCAGGCAGGTCAACCGCACCCGCACGTCCTCCCCCTCCACCTCCACGAAGGTGGCAAAGCGACGGTCATAGTAATCGGCGGCGGTACGGAAGGATCGCAGAGAGGCCGACAAACCATCCACTACGGCGTACAGCGGATGGTTCAGGTTGCGGCGCAACCAACGGTCACAAAGGGTAGATAGATTCCTCACCGTCTCGCAGAGCACTACGGGCTGATTCCGATCCAGGGACACCCCGCGGCGCACCCCCTCCCCATCGGTCACCATGGACTCGGCGCAGGATGCACTCATGCGGGACAGGGTGCCGATAAGATCGTCCAGAGCCGTTGCCCGCAAGGAGGACTCTCGGCTGTCGCCCTCACCGTCGAGGTAGTCTTCGTCGGGAAAAATGCTCTGCCCTGCTTGGGTTTCCCAACCGTGGAGAGCATCCTGAGCGGTACATACATCGGTCAGGGACAGATACCCGCTGTACATATCCCGCGCGCGGTCAGGCAGATTGTGCGCCTCGTCCACAAGGAAGACGTAGCGATGCCCCTCGGTGCCCGAAATATCCTCGCCGAAGTAGCGGCGAAGATAGACGGCAGGGGAAAAGAGGTAGTTGTAGTCGCAAATGATAATCTCGCAAAGCTCGGACAGATCCAGCGCCAGCTCATAAGGGCAGACCTGCCATTTCCCCGCAGCGGCGCGGATATCCAATCCCGAAAAGATACTCTTACCGCTGTCCAGCAGGTCACGGATCACCGTCTCCACTCGATCATAGTAACCCTTGGCGTAGGGGCAGGTGTCGGGATTGCAGTAGAAGGACAGGCGGTTGCCCCCCGCTTTTGCCCCCTCGCAGATACAGGCGCTCTCGCGGGCGGTAATGACGCAGGCTCGGACGGGTGTCCCCGTCTCATTGAGCCTTTGCACCGCGCCAAAAGCCTCACGACGGGTGGCATTCTTGGCGGTCAGATAGAAGATCTTGTCGAATCTGCCCTCTCCCAGGCAACGCACGGCGGGGTAGAGAGTGGCAATGGTCTTGCCGATGCCCGTGGGTGCCTGGGCGAACAGGGTCTTCCCTGCCCGCATATCCCGCCAGCATTCCAGGATCATGTCCCGCTGGGCCTCCCGCATATCATTGTAGGGAAATACCGCGTTTTTAGCGGCCTTACGGACTATGGTCTCCCGCTCCAGAAGATCCTTGGCGCGGGGGAGAACCAGGCGGAGCAGAGCGGCATAAGCCGCCTTGAGCTGCTCGGCGGTTTGAATGGCATCCACGAAGGAGGCCTCCTCCTCATGCCCCGCGCGGGCGTAGGTCAGCCGCAGGGTGACGGCGGAAAGCCCCTTGGCGGCACAGAGAAAATAGCCATAGCAGGAAAGCTGTGCCAGATCGGCCTCACGGGGTGCACGGACATAAAGGTCTGCCATCCTCGCCCCCGAAGGGGAGACCGATTTGATCTCCTCCACCACGCAACCGCCCAAGGGGTCGTACCACACCCCGTCGGCTCGGCCGCTGACCGAAAAGATCACCCCGTCCATACGGCTGACGTGGCGGAGCACCACCTCAGCGTGGTAGGCAGCCTTGGGCAGATCCTCTGCGGGATATAGCATCTCCTCCGAGCCGCGGGGACGGGCAGGCGCAGGATCGACAGGATAGCCGAGGCCCTTCCCACTCTCCCGCAGAGCACGGAGTTTTTCGTGGACTTCCCTGCCCTCGTTCGCACGGCGGTACAGGCTCTGGGGAGGCACGCGGTTGTCCAAACTGCCTCCCCTGAGCGCGAGGGCGCAAAGCTCACGGACGGATAGCTCAATGTAGCCGGTCTCAGGGTTGTAATGCATACGGGTGCCTCCTTTCTTTTTCAAATTTTAGCCGATTGTAAAATGTTCAAATTTGGGTTTTCGGGGTGTTGAAAAACCACCCGTAGGGGCGACCTGTGGTCGCCTGCACACACTAAAAATGTTGGTGTGTATCGTTTTTAGGTTGACGGGCGACCACAGGTCGCCCCTACGGTATTGGGATAATACCCCGGAAAATTGTAGTTCACCATTCCACCCGAACCGCAATGTCTATCCCCACGTCACGGAACTCAAAATCCATATGGTCGTACCGCGGCGCATCGGCGGTCATATCAGCGAGGAATGAACCAAAGCACTCATCTTGGTTTTCGTCCAAATGCAGAGTCACACCCTCCAGCACAAAGGCCAAGAGACCGCCCTCCTGGCGGACATGGCACACGGCAAATTGTCAAGTCAAGTGCAACACTTTTTAGAAACAAAATCAAGCGGGGAAAGATAACCGAGGCATTTGCGAGGACGTGAGTTGATAAGATGAACAACACGTATCAGCTCGTCTTCCGAAATAAGAGAGAAGTCAG
>JAZSBH010000004.1:0-4887 GCA_045602325.1 Eubacteriales bacterium
CACCTTAACTTGTCTTCCTAAGACCGCTTGGCCTCCGACTTTAGGCCCCAGCAGGAGAACGTTGCTTTTCTGAATATCTACCTCACGGAGTGCCTCCATGAAGTCTTCAACAGGGGTCTCGCCCTTCTTTTTCTTCTTGGATTTCTTGGGAGTCTTGGTGAGAATGCGCTTATAGTGGTTATAGACAGCCACCGAAAGCGCGATCTTGGCCTCGTCCTGGCCGATGACGTACTCATCCAGTGCGGCCTTGATCTGCATGGGTCGGGGAAGGGTCTGCATATTCAGTTCTCCGAAAGAGGTCGTACCGGGGATGTTTCCCGTTGCCTCGTCGATGAGCTCGGAGCAGGCATCTACGCAGTAATCGCAAATATAGGATCCCGTAGAGGAGGGAATGAGGAAGTTGACCTGACTTTCGTTGCGGCCGCAGAAGGAGCAGAAATGCATGCCGGTGCGGTTTTTATCGCCGCCACGATTCGTGGTGTTAGACATGGGGGAGACTTCCTTTCGTGGTAAATTAGTCGCGGTGGGTGTAGATCTTGTCGATGATACCGTATTCCAAAGCCTGCTCGGCAGTCATGAAGTAGTCGCGGTCGGTATCCCGCTCGATCTCTTCGATGGGCTTGCCCGTATTCTCGGCCAGGATCTTGTTCAGCATATCACGGGTACGGAGAATGAGCTCGGCACGGATCTTGATGTCCGAGGCTTGACCCTGGGCACCGCCCAAGGGCTGATGGATCATGATCTCGCTATGGGGCAGCGCAATTCTCTTGCCCTTGGTACCTGCGGAGAGCAGGAATGCGCCCATGCTGGCGGCCATGCCGATGCAGATGGTGGACACGTCGCACTTGATAAAATTCATGGTGTCGTAGATAGCCATACCGGCCGTGACAGAACCGCCGGGGCTATTGATATAGAAAGAAATATCCTTGTCGGGATCCTGTGCCTCCAGGAAGAGAAGCTGGGCGACCACCAGGGAAGCGGTGGCGTCGTTGACCTCGTCAGACAGGAAAATGATGCGGTCATTCAGGAGACGGGAGAAAATGTCGTAGGCGCGCTCGCCGCGGTTGGTCTGTTCAATGACCGTGGGCACGAGGGCGGACTGGGGCATACCCATCTTATACAGATCGTTCATCATGCTGTTTACCTCACATTCTTTCATTCAATACAGGATATGTACGCAGGTTTGCCGTTGCACCGAATACGTGTATTCGATGGCCGGTAAACCGGAAAACCGGCAAACCGGCAAACCGGAAAAATATTGCCGCGGTTGGCGTGATGGCTTACCGCGGCAACAAACAATGTCAATTACGGGTGAAGGGAAGCATCCCTTCAAAGAACCGTTCGATTACTCGGCGGGAGTTTCCTCGGCGGCGGGAGCCTCAGCCTCGGCTTCAACCTTTGCCTTCTTGGCACGGGGCTTTCTGGCGGGCTTCTTCTCGGCGGCGGGAGCAACGGCGTTAGCCTTGACAAGCTCCATAGCAGCCTTGACCTTCAGATCCTCGGCAACAGACTCGGCGGGGATCATACCCTTAACGGCATCAGCCTCCATCTGGTAAGCCTCGGCAAGGCGGGTGTACTCGGCCTCGATCTCCTCCTCGGATGCGGTGATGTTCTCCAGCTCGGCGATCTTCTCCAGAGCCAGACGGGTCTTGACGAAGGACTCGGCCTGAGGACGCATCTGGTCACGCATGGTGTCCAGGGTCATACCGGTGTACTTGAAGTAGGTGTTCAGGTCCAGACCCTGCATACGGAGACGGTTATCATAGTCGCGGAGCAGGTTTTCGGTCTCAGCCTCGAACATAGCCTCGGGGATCTCCTCACCGGCCAGCTTCTCGTTCAGAGCCTTAACAATAGCCTCCTCGAAGGTAGACTCAGCGGCGTTCTCATGTCTCTTCAGGATCTTTGCCTCGATATCGGCGCGATATTCAGCGAAGGTATCAAATTCGGAAACATCCTTGGCAAAATCGTCATCCAGCTCGGGAAGCTCGATCTTAGTGATGGCCTTGACGGTCACCTTGAAGGTGGCAGCCTTACCGGCCAGCTCTGCAGCGTGATACTCCTCGGGGAAGGTCACGTTGACGTCGAACTGCTCACCGATCTTGTGACCGGCGACCTGCTCCTCAAAGCCGGGGATGAAGGAGCCGGAGCCCAGCTTCAGGTTGTAATCCTCACCCTTGCCGCCCTCGAAAGCGATACCGTCGACGAAGCCCTCGAAGTCGATCTTGGTGGAGTCACCCATAGCGGCAGGGGTCTCGTCCTCGATCTCGGTCTCGCGGGAGTTGCGCTCACGGATGATCTTGATCTCGTTTTCAATCTCAACGTCGGTCACGGGAGCCACATCCTTGGCGGCCTCAATGCCCTTGTAGCCCTCAATCTCAACGGCGGGCTTTACAGGAACGGTAGCGGAGAACACGATGCCGTTCTCGTCAATGGAAAGAATATCGAACTCGGCGCGGCCTACAGGCTTAACACCGGACTCGCTCAGTGCTGCCTCGTATGCATCGGGCAGGAGCTCGTTGGCGGCATCCTCGTAGAATACACCCTTACCGTACATACGCTCAATGATGGCGCGGGGAGCCTTGCCCTTACGGAAACCGGGGATATTGATGTTGGCGACCTGCTTGCGGTAAACCTTGGTGACGGCCTTCTCGAAGGTCTCCTTATCTACGGAAAACTCCAGAACGAATGCGCTCTTTTCGGCCTTTTCTGCTTTGATCAGGGTCATGATGTAATGATTCCTTTCTTTTGTTGCGGGAGGGATGCCGCGGTGGGGCACAGAACTCCCATTTACATTCATAGTATATTTTATCTGTTTTTTATAATTTTGTCAATAGTTTTTGGGAATTTTCCCGAAATGTCCTTTGACGAAAGTGACGGCAAACAGGGGTTATCTTTTGTACAAACCGCACAAATGACGGCTCCGGGATCAGGTTTCGACTGCCGGAAGCCGATACAAGGAAAAATCCATGGCGTCCGATGCGATCAGATGGAGGGGGATCCCTTCGAATTCGCTGGCACGGGGGGCGTTGTACATTCCGTGTATATGCCCGAAATAGCAATTGGGGTTGCCATATTCGTGCAAAGTGTCCACAAAAGGGCGGCATACAAAATCCAGCCATACGGGAGGGAAATGTAGAAATACCGAGATCGGCGGCTTGAATCCGTTTTTCTCCTCGCACTCTTTTTGCAGATTGACCGCGCTGTCCAGGGACAACTTCAAGCGTATGACCTCTCGGTTGACGATCTTATCGTAATCCACCGAACCAACGGTCACCTGCTGTTTTTCATCCAGAAACCAACCGCGGGTACCGCAGATGATCTGATTTTCGATGAGATATGCATTATTGTTGAGGATTCGTACAGACTGAATGTGATTCTCCTCAAAAAACGTATTCATTTTGGAGGCGGTGGACCACCAGAAATCGTGATTCCCCTTACCGACCAGCTTCATGCCGGGGAGAGATTCTATGAATTGAAAGTCGGATAAAGCCTCTTCCATCTTCATAGCCCAGGATATATCTCCGGGTATGATCACGGTATCCTCGGGGGTCACTACAGCTTCCCAGTTGCGGCGAAGCTTTTCGGTGTAACCCAGCCAACGCCGTCCGAATTTCTCCATGGACTTGTTGGTGGCTTCATTGGTGGAGAGATGCAGGTCTCCGATGACGAAGATCGACATAAAACACCTGTCCTTTCAAAAAATTGACAGCATAACGAATCCAACCGATACGCACAATAGTAAAGCGGGTATACCGCGAATATGTAAGGATGGTATAGAAAATGAACGACAAGAAGTGTTGTGATCACATCAAGGGTGTTTGCTGTGACGTAAAGAACTGCGCGTATCACGACGGAGAGTCCCGTTGCACCGCCGGTGAGATCACCGTAGGTCCTACCTACGCCTCGACCAGCAACGATACCGCCTGCGCCACCTTCAAGCCCAACGCAGACATGAAGCAGGGCTGAACCGTATCATACAGATAACGGTGATGGGGGTACTGTCCTCGGACAATACCCCTTTTTGGTTGTCAGTTGCAGTATTCCAGTACGGCCGCGGGCATATTCTCGGCGTCAATGACCTCGGTAAAGCGCACGGTGCGCTCGCCAAGGCCGCGGAGAGGGTAGGGGATCTCTGTATCGGTAGCGGCAGAAAGTGCGTCCAGCGCAGCCAGAGGATCGGCAGGCTGGGTCTTGCCCAGGGATTCGTAGACGTCTGCGGCAAACTTATAAGGGCTGGCAGTGGAGTCCACCACGATAGGACGGACACTATCCGCATCCAGGGTGGCAACGTACTGCTCGGCGCAAGAGAGCGCCACGGCGGTGTGGGTATCAGCCAGATAGTTATAACCCTCAAAATAAGCCTTGATGGTCGCGGCTGTCTCCTCCTCGTCGGCAAAGTAGCCCGAGAAGTTGGCGGTGATCTCGGAGAGCACGTCTGCATCCACGGTATAGACACCGTCCTGCTTCAGGCTTTCCATGTAAGCAGCGGTACGGGCTTCACCGGCGGCCAAGCAAAGAAGTCTTTCCAAATTGCTGGAAATGAGGATGTCCATGGAGGGGGACATGGTCAGGTGGAATGCGCGGTTGCGGTCGTAGGTACCCGTACGCAGGAAGTCGGTCAGAATGTTGTTCTTGTTGGAGGCGCAGATGAAGTGACGGATGGGCAGACCCATCAGCTTGGCAATATAGCCCGCGAAGATGTTACCGAAATTACCCGTAGGCACGCAGACGTCCATGGTCTCGCCCATTTTGATTACACCCTTATTCAGAAGATCACAGTAGGCAGACACATAGTAGACGATCTGAGGCGCCAGGCGTCCCCAGTTGATGGAGTTTGCAGAGGACAGAACGTATCCGCGCTCATTCAGTTTAGCGGCCATCTCCGGG
>JAZSBH010000005.1:0-4289 GCA_045602325.1 Eubacteriales bacterium
CTTATTCCTTGTCCTTATCCTTGTCCTTGTTCTCTTCGGACACAGCGGCAGCCATCTTCTCGGTTGCGTGAACGTCTACGTTACGGATCGCGGTGTTAAGGATGCGGATCTTGGTTCTGTCCTTGCCGGTCTCGATCATAACGGTGTTCTCTTTGATGCTGACGATCTCACCGATGATACCGCCGATGGTGGTGATCTCGTCACCTACCTGCAGGCTGTCGCGCATATTCTTTGCCTCGCGCTCCTGCTTCTTGTTGGAGCGGCTGGTGAAAAAGAACATGGCGATCATGACCACCAGGAGAAGACCCATGGTCAGCCACTGACCCATACCGCCGCCTGCGGCATCAGTGAAAAAGAAAAGTGCGTTCATATAATTATCCTCCAATGGAATACATTACCTTGTATTATACCGCATTTGCGGTGAAATATCAATGGATTATTTGTAAATTCACTTGAAATTCCAGTAAACTAACGGTGTAACGGTTCATTCCTGCTTGGATGCTCTGTCCGAGAGCTTGTGGGTGAGCAACCACTCGATGGCACCGTACTCGTACATAGCGGGCTCCCAGACGTTGTGTCCCCAGCCGGGGAGCAAGGAGAGCTTGATATTGCCGCCGTTGGCTCGTACTGCATTCGCCATATTGATGCTCTCGGTGACCGCCACCACGCCGTCGTCCACACCGTGGAAGGCCCAAATGGGCACCTCCTTCATACGGTAGGCGTTCCAGGCCATGCCGCCTCCGCAGATGGGCACAGCGGCAGCGAAGAGCTCGGGGGTGGACATGAGCATGGCCCAGGTGGCGTAGCCGCCCATGCTGGAGCCCATGAGGTAGACGCGGTCGGGGTCTACGTTGTCCATCTGCGCGGCGAAGCGGACAAACTTAATAAGCTCGGTAAAGCACATATACCAGTTGTCGAACTCACAGAGGGGGCCTGCGACCATGACGTCGATATTATTCTTGTGGATGTACTCCTCCATCATATAGGGGTAGCGAGCTCCAGCCGGATCGTGACCGCGGCCGCCGGCGCCGTGGAGATAGATGATAAGAGGGTATTTCTTGGTGGAGTCGAAGTCCACGGGGGTGGCAAGGTTGTATTGGATGGTGTTGTGAATGAGATGTTGCATGGTGGGGCTCCTTACTCTTCAAGATTGATTCCGTCGTAGAAAAACTGCGCCAAGGTCGGCCATTCTGCAATAGAAACAGGTTCCTCATGGCTAAAACGGATGACTTTTCCGTCCGTCAAAAGAATAACGCGGTCACCGTCGGGACAAAGCGCGATAACACTTCCCTGGGGCGGTGTTTCCAGCAATTCTTCGGCTACCAACTCATCCACAAAGATTTGGGTCTCATCCAATGAACGGGCATAGGGCAGAAATTCGTACTCGTCGGACAGTTCCCCTCCATTTGCCACGGCGTAGTAGGGAGCAAGTGGATCATAAACCGTATCGGCAAACATTTCGACCGATGCCTTGGACAAAGCCTTAGAGAAATCCTCTTTTCGTTCCTTTTTGGCTTTGCGAAGAGCTGACAGCGCTTGCTTTTCAGTAATGGTTCTGCGGGGTCGGGGCTTGTTTTCCAGAGCCAGCCGCTCCTTTTCCCGCGCAGCGATGAAGTCGGCGGCAGGTTCGGGGCGGGGATAAGCACGTTCCTCCCAATACCCCGGAGGACAGATGTCCACAATGGGAACAGGAACAAGGTCGCGGGGGGATATTGCCTTGGCCTCCAAAAGCTTTTGCGCCACGTCCTCACGGATCAGCAAGGTATCGAGAAGAGATTGGGTAAATGTAAGCGGATTATACACCTCGGCCAGTCCGCACGCGGGCAGGTCAGCGGCGTTGTAGCAGTCGGGCAGGGAGATATGGAGATCATAAAAGATGGAAGCTACCTTGGGGAGCATACCCCCCAAGGCGAGGATCCGCTCCCAGATTTTGGGATACTCTGTGGCTACATCGGTTCTGATCTCGTATTTCAAGCCGCGGTCGCTGTAGTAGCGAGGGAGTGGGGTGTGGGCGTAGAGATGATAATACTGCTGGGACTCATACCGTCCCACATCCTTGATCCAACAGAAGGTCAGGTTGGGAATCTCCATCCCGGTCAGCGCGTCCTTTACGCGAGCTGGAATGGGACGGTGCCAATCCTTGGGCGAATGGGGCTCCAGCATATAGGCTTTGATGGAGCCGAGGGTCTTGACAGTCTCCCCATTCGGAGTGGTAAGCTCGTAAAAATCATTCCACGAATCCTCGGGCATTCTCACGGTGCCGAGTTGGTACCATGGGCTTTGCGTCTCGGCATATGTACGGGTATACCATCCCCGCGCCCAAAGATCCTTGCTTTTACAAAAGGCGGCAATCTTTTCAAGATGTTCCTCCGCTTTAGGATCTCCCAGATTGATATCGCACCAGCCCACACAGTCACATTTCAGACCGAGAGAATGGACGAAATCAATATTTTCACGGATCTTTCCTTCATTATACCCGCGTCTATTGGTGGGATTTTCATCCAAGATCCATAGAAGCTTTTCGGTGTATCGCATAGGCGCTCCTTTGAAATCAGTTCTCCCCCTCCAGCAGGGGAAGCATATCCATAAGACAGTCCAGCTTCCTCCACACCATGGCCTCCACCTCGAGTGTAGGCTCCACCAGATCCGGGATCATGACCGCCCGCATACCCGCAGCGTGGATGGAGCGGACGCCATTGGGGGAGTCCTCCACGCCAATGCAGTCGGCGGGATCCACCCCCAGACGCTCGGCGGCCAGGAGGTAGATATCGGGTGCGGGCTTTCCGTGCTGGATCATATCGCCCGTCACGATGGTGTCGAAATACCCCATCATATCCGTGCGTTCCAGATGATCCTTGACGGTATCCCAGGAGGTAGAGGTAGCCATACCCACCTTGTAGCCGTGGGCCTTGAGGTAGGTCAGCAGCTCGTGGGCTCCCTCCTTGACGGGAATTCCCTTCTCCAGAATGCCAAAATAGTGGTACTGACGGCGGGGGAGGTAATCCTCAAAGGGGATATGGGGGTACTTCTTTGCCCAGTACTCCGCGATCCACGGAATGTTGGTACCGGTGCAGTCGCGGACGGTGGCTTCGATGTCGGAGATCCCTCCGAATTCCTCGGCGGCGGCCTTCCAGGCTTGCATGTATACCTTTTCGGTGTCGTGGAGGGTGCCGTCCTTGTCGAAAATGATGGCTTTGATGGGAGACATAGTATTTTCCTCTGATATGACAAGATTTACGGAAAGAAGGGGTAGTTTGTAGGCGCACACACAGGTGCGCCCCTACCGAGGGTTTAATCTTACGATAAAGACGCTTGGATCACTTTTCGGGGGTAGGGGCGCACCTATGTGTGCGCCCTCACCGACGATTTCGTTCAATCAGGGCACCGCTCGCCGAGGATCAGGCGATACTTCTGGTAGAAGGACTCGAAGTAGCCTCCCTCCAGCGCCTCGCGGATCTTGCGGGTGAGGTTGTTGTAGAAATACAGGTTGTGGGTGACGGCCAGGCGCATACCCAGGGACTCCTTAGCCTTGATGAGGTGGCGGATGTAGGAGCGGGAGTAGTTGCGGCAGGTAGGGCAGTCACAGGTCAGGCCAATGGGGCGGGGGTCCTTCATGTACTTCTCGTTAAGGAGGTTGATCTTCCCTTCCCAGGTAAAGAGGTTGCCGTGGCGGGCGTTGCGGGAGGGCATGACGCAGTCGAAGAAGTCCACGCCCATGTGAACGGCCTCCAGGATGTTGCAGGGAGTACCCACGCCCATGAGGTAGCGGGGCTTATCCTTGGGCATGTGGGGCTCAACGACGTCGATGATGCGGTACATATCCTCGGTGGCCTCACCCACGGCCAGGCCGCCCAGCGCGTAGCCCTCGCAGGGGATCTCGGCAATTCTCTGCATATGCTCCACGCGGAGATCCTCATAGGTGCCACCCTGGTTAATACCAAAGAGCATCTGGTTTTTGTTGATGGTCTCGGGGAGGCTGTTCAGGCGATCCATCTCGGCGCGGCAACGCTCCAGCCAGCGGACAGTGCGGGCGCAGGATTGCTTGACGTACTGGTAGGGGGCGGGGTTCTCCACGCACTCATCAAATGCCATGGCGATATCACTTCCGAGATTGGACTGAATCTGCATGGACTCCTCTGGTCCCATAAAAATACGGTGACCGTCAAGATGAGAGGAAAATGTCACACCTTCTTCGGAAATCTTGCGCAGTCCAGAGAGCGAAAACACCTGAAAACCACCTGAGTCAGTGAGAATTGGGCCATCCCAATGCATAAACTTATGCAGACCAC
>JAZSBH010000006.1:0-43035 GCA_045602325.1 Eubacteriales bacterium
TCGGCGGGGGTGGCTTTGATATGGGGGGTAGGGTAGTTGTTACTCATGGTGATACCTCCTGTTATGGTATGTATGTTTGAATTGTCAGGCGGGGAAGGATCAGTATCCCTCTCCCTTGCGCAGGCGAATGGCGTTTTGCCAGCACTTGTGACACATGGCGATATAGCAGTCGTTGCCGCCGAGGAGGATCTGATTGCCCTCGGTGACTACTTGACCGGCTGTGTCCAGACGGGCATTGACCGTGGCCTTGGCACCGCAGGAGCAAACCGTCTTGATCTCGGTGATGGAATCGGCTATTTCGAATAGGCGGCGGCTTCCCTCAAAGAAGCGACAGAGGAAGTCGGTACGCAGGCCGAAGCAGAGCACGGGCACGTCGTAATCGTTGACGATACGGCGAAGGGCATCGATCTGAGCCTCGGTGAAGAACTGGCACTCGTCGGCAATGACCACGTCAATGTCGGTGTGCGCCTCCAGATAGCGGGCAAAGAGATCCATTTCTCGTCCGATGGGCTCGCATTTTGCCTCTAGACCGATGCGGGAACGCACCACGTCGGCTCCGTCACGGCGATCCATGGCAGGCTTGATGAGCCAGACACGCATACCGCGCTCCTCGTAGTTGAACTTGGTTATGAGGGCCTGGGCCGTTTTGGATGATCCCATTGCACCGTATTTGAAGTATAATTTTGCCATATCCCGCCTCCTGTAAATTTGGTTAGTCTATATCATCTTATTATAGCACATTTCTCCCGAAAAATAAAGGGGTATTCGACATTTATTTTTCGGTTGCTTCATTTTCGGCATTTTGCCGCGAGGAAGGGAAGTTTTTTTTCGATACTTCACAAAATACTTTAGTTTGTTTGAAAAACGCAGAAAAAATCTTGATTTTCTGACGGGAATGTGCTATAATACTATATATCGAAAATCCATTTCATGAAAGAGGTATAAAACCATGGCAAAGAGCGTACAAGACATTCTGCATCTCATTGAAGAGCAGGGCATCAAGATGGTGGATTTCAAGATGGTGGA
This sequence comes from Eubacteriales bacterium, assembly GCA_045602325.1. Classification (GTDB taxonomy): domain Bacteria; phylum Bacillota; class Clostridia; order Oscillospirales; family CAG-272; genus CAMEON01. The sequence goes on from JAZSBH010000006.1 coordinate 1,027, forward strand.
TATCAACGGTCAGTACCGTCACGTCACCATTCCCGCCGAGAATTTCTCCGAGGACACCATGAAGAGCGGCATCGGCTTTGATGCCTCCAACTACGGCTACGCCGTGGTGGAGAAGAGCGACATGGTCTTCATCCCCGACCCCGACACTGCGGTGATCGACCCCTTCTGCTCCATTCCCACCCTGTCCATGACGGGTAACGCCATGATCATCGACACTCCCGAAAACCGTCCTCTCCCCCAGTATCCCCGCAACATCATCCGTGCGGCCGTACAGCACATGAAGGACAGCGGCGTGGCAGACGAGATGAAGATCCTGCCCGAGTTCGAGTTCTACCTTTTCGACAACGTGGGTTGGGAGGTCAGTGGCCGCGAGATCAGTGCGACGGTTGACGCACAGCAGTCCTACTGGAACAGTGCCACCGAGGGTCTGGGCGTCGTGGTTCCCAAGCAGAAGAACTACCACATCGCCAAGCCCTTTGATATCTCCTACGAGTGCCGCTCCGAGATGTGCATGCTCATGAAGGACATGGGCATCGAGATCAACTACCACCACCCCGAGGTGGCCGCTTCGGGTCAGTTCGAGATCGAGCCCCAGCTCGGTGAGGTGATCCACATGGCCGATGCCACCATGCAGATCAAGTATATTATCCACAACACCGCTCTGAAGTACGGCAAGACTGCCACCTTCATGCCCAAGCCCATCTACGGCGAGGCAGGCAGCGGTATGCACGTCCACATGCTCCTGTTCAAGGACGGTCAGCCCGTGTTCTCGGATGACAACGGCTATGCTCACCTGTCTGAGACGGCTCACTACTTCATGGGTGGTCTGCTCAAGCACATCGCCTCCCTCTGCGCCCTGACCAACCCCTCCACCAACTCCTTCAAGCGTCTGGTGCCCGGCTTTGAGGCTCCCGTTACCGTGGGTTACGCCACCTCCAACCGTAGCGCGGTCATCCGTATCCCCGCCTACGCCAAGAGCCCCGACAAGCGCCGTTTCGAGCTGCGTAACCCCGACGCCACCTGCAATCCCTACTTCTGCTACGCCGCCATCCTCATGGCAGGTCTGGACGGTGTGAAGAACAAGATCGATCCCCACGCCGAGGGCTGGGGTCCCTACGACTTCAACCTCTACCACCTCTCCGACGAGGAGAAGGCCAAGCTCAAGGGTCTGCCGACTACCCTGAACGAGGCGCTGGACGCCTTGGAGGCCGATCACGACTACCTGACTGCCGGCGGCGTGTTCCCCGAGGAGCTCCTCAAGAACTTCATCAGGGCAAAGCGTGCCGAGTGCGCCGAGCTGTCCAAGATCCCGCATCCTGCCGAGTTTGATAAGTATTATAATCTGTAATGACAAAAGGGGGGCGTACCGCACAGGTGCGCCCCGACGCATAGGAGATCAAAAATGGAACTTTTTCGCCACAAAAAGAAGCATTCCGGCAAACGGGGCCGTAAATTGGATCTCGGTAGTGGCGTCGGTATGGTGGCCGGTCTGGTGCTGGCCTTGGTGTTGGGGAAGATCCTGCCCCACCGCGTGACGGTGCTTATGAGCATGGTCGGGGGTATCGCCGCTGTCGTGGCGCTCATTCTGACCATTCGCCTTTCGGGAAAAGGGAAGGAGCTTTTGCAGGTTCCCTCGTGGGTAGCGGGTTTTGTCGTTATTTGCGGATTCATGTCCTTCGTAGGCTTTGTCGTTACCGTGAGAGCCTATTCCTTCTACAAGGAGCCCTTTACTCCCTTCTGGGAGATATGTCTCGCCCTCGGTCTGGCTGTTGGTATCTTCGTGACGGTGAAATGGGTCTGGAGGGAGACAGGTTGGGGCGGCAGGATCGGCAGCTTGGTCCTTTGTACGGTCTTGGTGTTCTTGCTGAGCTGGATGACGCTCTGCCATCTGAACTATCTGCTGGATTTTGAGCCCACCGCACAAAAGCAGGCGGTCATTGAGAAAAAGGAGATCAACCGCAATGCAAAATCCTCCGATTCTTATGAGTTCGAGCTGACAGTGGACGGCGAGACCTTTGATTTGGACGTGGATCGGAGGGAATACGACCAATACGAGGTGGGAGAAACCTACACCTTCAAGGAGTACAAGGGTGCCTTCGGCAAGCCCTTCTACATGGCGGAAGATTAGAAAATGCCTATTGACAACCGCCCCGAAATGTAGTACAATTAATCTATCGAAAACCGATTGAAACCCGATTGAAAAACCCGAAAGGAAGTATTTCACTATGAATCAAGTCAGAACCGCCGCCATCGGTCTGGGCGCCCGCGGCTACTCTATGCTGGAGGGTCTGCTTTTACATATGGACAACGTAAAAATCACCGCCGTCTGCGACACCTACGAGGATCGAACACAGCGTGCCGCCGACGCCGTGGAGCGTGTCTACGGCGAGGGGAACCGCCCCTTCGCCTCCACCGATTACAAGGAAGTCCTTGACCGCAACGACGTGGATGCGGTGCTCATCATGTCAGCTTGGGAGTCCCATTTCCCCATCGCTATCTACGCCATGGAGCGGGGGATCGCCGTGGGCATGGAGGTGGGCGGCGCCTACTCCATCGATGATTGCTGGCAGCTGGTTCGTACCTATGAGCGCACCAAAACTCCCTTCATGCTGTTGGAAAACTGCTGTTACGGCGAGGCCGAGATGATGGTCATGCACATGGTGAAGCTGGGGCTGTTTGGTGACGTCATCCATTGCGAGGGCGGCTATCGTCACGACCTGCGGGACGAGATCGTATTCGGCAAGGAGAATCGCCACTACCGTCTCCGTAATTACCTCAACCGCAACTGCGAGAATTACCCCACCCACGAGCTGGGGCCCATTGCCCAGATTTTGGATATCAACCGTGGGAATCGTTTCCTGTCCTTGGTCTCTGTGTCCTCCAAGGCTGCGGGGCTCAACGAGTTCGCCGCAAGCCATCCCAACGTCAATCAGGAGTTGGCTACCGTCCGCTTCGCCCAGGGCGACGTGGTCACCACCATCATCAAATGTGCCCACGGAGAGACCATCACCCTGACCCTGGATACCACCCTCCCCCGTGCCTATAGCCGTGGCTTTACGGTGCAGGGAACCAAGGGTATGTATCAGGAGGACACCCGCTCGGTGTTCCTGGACGCCGATATGGGCGGGAAGGATCACTGGGATTGGTCCCCTGAATGGAACAATCAGACACGCTATCTGGAGAAATACCGCCACCCCGTTTGGGTGAACTATCTTGCCAATGGCATCCGCGGCGGTCACGGCGGCATGGACGGGCTGGTTTACGATGAGTTCATCGAGTGCGTCCGCACGGGAAGACCCTGTCCCATCGACGTCTATGATGCGGCGGCCTGGATGGCGGTCACCCCCCTTTCCGAGGAATCCATCGCCAAGGGCGGTGCGCCTGTTACCTTCCCTGATTTTACAGGCGGGGCTTGGTGTGAAAGAGACTGATCCAATCAAAAATTTGCCCGACGGGTTGCCGTCGGGCTGTTTTTATGCCTCCGTATCCTCCACCCGAATGGCGATGGCCGACAGATCATCCTCTGAGCCCGCCGAGAGGGCACGCCTGATGATGTCCATCCGAAGGGAATCCATATTCGTGGGCATGGGAGAGGACAAAAGGTCAATGAGCCAGGGGCACTCGTCGTTGCCCAGGGTCACTCCGTCGCTGACCATGACCACCACGTCTCCCGGGTGCATACGGAAGCGGATGAGTTCCCGTGGGGTATCCGACAGGATCCCAATGGGCATGGTACGGGAGCGAAGCTTGTAGACTCTGCCCTCCCGCACCACGTAGGTAGGAGCGGCACCGTTTTTGGCGAAGACGGCTTGTCCATCCATGAGATCCAGCTCCATCAGATCCACCGTGGCCGAGCACTCGTCGCCCGTTCCCGTGTTTTTGGAGCGGACGTAGGTGTCCAGCATCCGCAGGGAAATATCCACCTTGTTGCCCGCCATGAGCATTTTTTCCAGAAACATGGCGCAGATATCTGAGGTCAGGGATGCGTCTTCCCCCGCGCCCATACCGTCGCTGATCAGGGCGTAAAAATAGGCGTTGTCGGTCTTGAACAGAGCGATGTGATCGCCGCAGACCGCAGGAGGATCGTAGGTGCCAACCGGTGTCTTTTCGGTCAAGGGTCGGGGCAGAGGTTGGTCGGGATCCTGTCCGGCAGGGATGGTACTTCCCGCGTAGACCGTGGAGAGCTTGGCTTCCGAGCAGAGGGTCATCACGGTTCCCGTTTCACATTCATTTTCAAAAACAGGAGGTGTCAGCTTGACTCCGCATATAGCTTCCAACTGTTCGATTGCTTCGGGCTGGTGTTTTTTCAGTGCGTCAAAGCCACTCCCTCGCACGATCACTCTTTTGCGTGGACTGCTTTGCTTGCCGCCAACCACCACACCTTGTACCGTCACACCCAACCCGGTCAGATATTCGTAGACCGCATCTGCCGCCGCTCGATTGCAGGTGAAATCCTCCGCCTCCCGTCGATCCTCCTCCAGGGCGTCGGTGAGCAGGGAAGCGATGGCGGCATAATCAGCGGCGAAAACCTCGGTTTTCTCACTGCGGAGCAGGTTCTCGGTCATACGGGCACACCGCCCGTTGATGTCGGTCACCATGGCTTCCATGTGGGGGCAGAAATCCTGCAGGGAGTCGGGGAGGCTGTCTATATCCGCTTTTCCGCCTGCGTGCAGCTGGGCGGCCAACCGTGCCTGTACCTCAAGGGTACGGTCATACTCTGCCCCCCAGCATACGTCCCGATTCCGACAACGGGCGCACTGCTTGCCGAAGCTCTCGTCACAGATGCGGCGGAGATCCAGCATCCGAGGACGGCGGAGTTGACTGGAAAGACTGTAAAAACGCTTAGAAAGCGTATCGAAAGCCTCCGATAATGCCTGCATACGGGCTTTACGGGCGTTGGAACGGGATTCGATTGCCAGCGCCGAGGAGAGAAGGACGGTGATGTCTTGCAGGTCGGATTCGGATTCTGCCCGTTCCTTGGACGGCATGGGGGGGAGGATTTTCCATAAACGTTCGGACAAAAAGAACACGGGAATCGATAAGAGAATGGCGGGAAGCTGGAACATGAGAACCTGTATTCCTTCTACCATCAGGCACCAGAGCCCTCCTGCGGCACATCCTGCCGTGACCCCGATACGATGGGATAGAAGGCGCATCAAGGCGTATCCGCCCGCACATAGAATGAAGATCGGGGAAAGCCTTGGATCAGCAGCCAGCCCGCAGACTACGGCAACGGCGATCCCGGGAATGGTTCCCAGGCGGGAAGCGGCCAGTAAGGTCAGAGTCAGCCCCATCAACGTAGCGGTGGATACGGTGAGGTAGGGGGTTCCGATGGAAAAGCTGAAGTTTCGTGCTGCGTAGACGGTACATCCCAGAAGACAGCATACCGAGACCAAGGGAAGCGCATGAAATCGCTCTGCGATTCGATTGTGGGATGATTCCTTTTTTTCGGTAGAAAAGGTCGCTGCAAAGAGCAGGGTCATTCCCGCCTCCCCAAAGCAGGAGACCAGCAGAAACGTAGCTATGGGTGTGAGGAGCAACAGGGTAAGGGCGGTCAGCAGATCGTAAACGTGAAAGCCTCTCGTGATCAGTCCGAATACGCCTGCCGCAAACCCGCAAACTGCCGCCGTCAGCATCCGCAGAAAGGGATGCTCCAAAAACAGGCGGGGATGAAAATCGGGAGTATCCGTAAGGTCAGCCTCGGAGCCTTCGACTTTCAAGGATTCCTGCGATGAAGGGGCGGTCAGTTTGTCCGCCGTATTGTCTTTCCCGTTCAAGGGGCGAGTGTAATCGTCTGCCCCGGCGTAATAGTCGGTGGAGTCTACAGGAGGCGTGGGAATCAGTCCCACGTTACGCTTGAAGGATACCCAGCACAAAAGCAGGTAGGTGCGCCCACGACAGGGACGGCCATCCGGAAGGGTAGGGGGATCCACAAAAAAACGTATGACCAATCGAAGGATGATGCATAGGATGTATACGCCTGCCCACGTCCAACCAGACAGACTGACGGGGTAGAGTACGGCAGACAGGAGCAGACCGGTCAGTATGTACCACGTGTGGGATGAGGCAGCCGATAGTAAGGCCAGACCAAGAGGAGCCGCTCCGAAGAGGGTGGGACAGCTTCCCAACAGAAAAGCTGCTCCGCCAAATAGCCCTCCCCGTGCGACTGTCCCCAGTAACCGCAGGGACTTGCGTTTGTTTGCCGAGGTATCGGTGGAATGTGTCTGTGGACGGGTGGCGGATGGAGATTGACGGTGATTAGTCATGAATATCCTCCTTTTATGACATCATGTATTTTGCATTCAGGTGCTTGTTCGTATCATTTCCCCTATTATACTCCACCCCCATGGGAGCATTCTGTCGCAACCCGTCGCCGGTTTATAAATATTTCCAAAATCTCTTCGACTTTTCCCGATTCGGTTGACAAGTCCTCGAAAATATGGTATCATTACCATATCAATAAAGCACAAAGCGCGGTTCAAGGGTGAAAATGCCCAAACCTTTGGGAAAGGATGCTTGTATGAAACGTAACGCTACTCCGAAACGACTGCTGGCCGTTTTGCTGGCTTGTCTGATGATGTTGGGGACGCTCTGGATCCTCCCCATCTCCGCCGATGAGACCGTTACGGTCAGCGGAGAAAAGCTGACCGTCATTTACGTCTCCGAGGTATACGACGAGGCGGTGGGACAGCTGTACAATGAGACAAACCAAGGTCCCGAGCCCTACTTTGAGCGGGTTCGCACGGGGGATTGGTTTACCGTTAAGGTCAACGTGGAGAAGACCGGAGACTACCACTTCTGCTTCTCCTTCGGCTGGGTCAACGCCACCGGAAGCTATACCGTACAGGTAGACGGCGGCGAGCCTGTAAACCTGGTCAATACGGTTTCGGGCAAGGACTGGCGCGCATGGGTGGACTCCTCCGATGCCAATATCCACCTGACCGCGGGTGAGCATACCATCAAGGTCACCGTCAACTGCGACGGCCCCAACATCCGCGCACTGAAGATCGCTCCCGTCGGTGTAGATCTGACTGTCAAGGAGACGGGCGGCGACGCTAAACTGTTTGACGAAAACATGAACTCCGCTGCGATCCAGATCACGGATTCACTGGCGGTACAGTTTGCCATGGCCTCGGATTTCTCCCACATTGACGTGTCGGCGGCCAGTTGGAACAACAATATCGGTTCCTTGCGGCTGTCCCTTTACAAGTGGGCGGGCTCTTATGCCAAAACTTTGGCGGGGAATGCGGTAGCTGAGAAGGATTTTGTCAACTTCAACGACAATTCTGTCTTGCGCCTCTCCTTTGCCTCCGCGGTAGAGAAAGGAGAATATCTGCTGTATATGAAGAACATCACGAACGACAGCACCGAGCAGGTGGGTATCTGGGCATGGAACGGTTCCTCCGAGCGGGGACGTACCTATATCAATGACGCCGTAGCGGATCAATGTGCCCGCGTGTCGGTGCATTACACCGAGGAGGTAGCGAACCCCTACGGCACGCTTTCCCCCATCGGCACCGACGAGGTGGAGGTAATAGCTTCCGCTACCGACCTCTATACCTTCGGTGCATTGACCGAATATGCCATGAATCAGCACTCCATCTACGGTGTGCAGTTTAAGTCAGAGGTCGCTTTCGAAGGTGCCGAGGTCTACGTGGCTACCGTTCCTCTGACCGACAATCACATCACCTTGTCCCTCTACAAGTGGGATGCCAACTATGCCACCACCGTAAAAGCCGCTCCCATAGCCACCGTGACCCACCAAAACGTTTCCCGTAACAACTGGATCAAGCTGGAGCACAAGGCGGAGGTCGGTGAGTACCTGCTGGTGGTGTCGGACGGTACCGCCAACATGACGGTACAAGTGGCAGAATCCAGAACCGAAAACGTCAACCACTATCTCCACACTGCCAAGGCGGGGGTGAGCCTGGTCTGCCGTCTGATCGGGGAAAAGAAGCTTTCGGCTCCTTCCGAGCCCGCAGCCCAGGATTTTATCACCAACGATGCTTCCATGTGGGTGGGTACCGACGGTCTTGACCGTGACCTGACCACCTACGAGCAGGCAAGCGGGGGGCGTGAAGGGAAGTACGTGGGTATTTTCTACCACACCTGGCACATCGGCCACGCTTGGAACAAGCTAGTCAACGTGACTAAGCTTGTGGAGCAGTATCCCGAGGCCATCAAGGACTACAACCACTCTGCTTGGGGGGATTCCACCATCTGCTTCTGGAATGAACCCATCTACGGATACTACAACAACGGCGTGGACCGTTACGTTCTCCGTAAGCAAGCCGAGCTTTTGGCTGATGCAGGGGTGGACGTGGTGTTCTTCGATAACACCAACGGAACCGAGAACTATATGCAGGCCATCTTCACCCTCTGCGAGGTCTGGGCGGAGGCTCGTGCCGACGGGGTCAAGACACCGCAGATCTCCTGTATGCTGAATATGTACGAATACGGTGATACCGCCAAGCAACTCATTGAACTCTACGATAAGATCTACGCCAAGGGGCTCTATGAGGATCTGTGGTTTTACTGGGACGGCAAGCCGCTGATGCTGGGGTATCCCAATAAGCTGAAGGAAATGGGCCGTACGGACGTGTTTGAATTCTTCTCCTACCGCCCCATCGACCCCGGCTATACCACTAAGCGCGATCTCATTCTGGACAGCGACGTGTCCGATCCCGTTCGCTTTTCCCCCGAGGCGGGTTTTGAAAAGTACACCCACTGGAAGTGGATCTCCATCTATCCCCAGCAGAGAATGATCAACAAAGAGACCAAAAAGGTGGAGCAGATGTGCGTGTGTGTCGCCCAGAACTGGTCGGCCAAGGTGGGACTGACCCCCATGAACGCAGGTGACCACGTGTTTGGACGGGGCTATACCGACGAATTCGGCGTCAATACCTCCGACGAGGCGGTGATGGCGGGTCTGAACATCGCCGAGCAATGGGAATACGCTCTGGAGGTAGATCCCACCTTCATCTACATCACAGGCTGGAACGAGTGGGTGGCAGGCCGCTACGAGTCCATGTGGGGGGAGCCCAATGCCATCCCTGATAACGCCCTGGACGGCTATTCCCGCGACATTGAGCCCTCCACGGGGATGCTGAAGGATCACTTCTACAATCAGATGGTGTCCTACATTCGCAAATTTAAGGGTGTAGCCAAGCAGGAGACCGCTTCGGCAGCCGTAAAGGACATTGTAAACATCGACTGGTCGAGTGTCACCCCCGTGTTCCGCACCTATGCGAACAACACCGTAGCGCGTGATTACGACGGTTATAAGGGCTACCACTACGAGAACAACACGGGACGCAACGACTTCACTGAAGCCCGCGTGGCCTACGATGCCGAAAACCTCTACTTCATGGTGGAAACCGTTGCGGACATCACATCCTACACCGACAAGGCCTGGATGCGATTGTTCATCGACGTGGCCGGTGTGGAGGATGACAAGAACTGGGAAACCTTCGAGTACATTCTCAACCGCCAATCTCCCACCGCGGACAAGGCGACTCTGGAACGCTCCACGGGGGGCTGGAACTGGGAGAAGGTGGACGAGGTAGCTTATACCGTGAACGGAAACCGTATGGTGGTGACCATCCCCCGTGCCGCCCTTGACCTTGGTGAGGGAGACTTTACTGTTAACTTCAAGTGGAGCGACAATATGCAGGCCGACGGTGATATTATGGATTTCTATACCAACGGTGACGTTGCCCCCGGTGCCCGCTTCAAATACAGCTTCACCACCGTAGGTGCACCCTCGGATGAAGCGGTCACAGACTCCGTTTCATCCGAGACGACTGCCTCCGATCCCGATACTACCCCCGCTACTTCCGAGCCGACTACGGATGTGGAGAAGACGGGAGGATGTAGATCTGCATTGGGTGCTGTGAGTGCTTTGGCGCTGACTCTGACTGTGGGCGCGTGCATGCTTTGCAGAAAAAGGGAAGAGGATCCGGTGTGAAATGTAAATAAACGTATTACCCTATTGCAATTCAAGGCAAAGTGTGGTACAATGAGTAAAGAAACGTATGATGAAAGTGAGGTGAGCCTATGCAACTGTTGGAATCGGGACAGATGTATTTGGAAACCATATTCGTTCTGTCCAAGGAGAAAACCTCGGTTCACTCCATTGACGTCAGCGAGCACATGGGCTACTCCAAGCCCAGCGTCAGCCGTGCTATTGGTATTCTCAAGAACGGTGGCTACGTGGAGATGGCCGACGACGGCTCCTTGACTCTGACCGAGACAGGTCTGGCTGTGGCTGAAAAGATATACGAGCGGCACACCATTCTGACCGAGTTTCTGGTTCGTATCGGCGTTGACCGTGAGACCGCCGCCGAGGACGCCTGCAAGATGGAGCACGATATCAGCGATACCTCCCTGACTGCCCTCAAAAGATTCATCGAATCCTGACAAAGCAACACCCCCGACAGACGGAAAACCGTTTGCCGGGGGTGTTATTGGTCTGTTCGCTATTCCGTGATGGACTTGACAGTGCCCCGCAGAGCGCGGAGAAAGGCTTCGTCTGTTTCGGTGAAGCGGTAGTTTTTTTGCGTGATGAGCAGATCGCGGTATACTGTTCCCTTGGACAAAGGGCGCTGGATAAGACCGTGCTTGGCCGCTACGAAGGGAGGCATGGGGGCTGAACAGAGGTAGGCTGATGGATCATTGGCCAGGAGGGCGTATTGCGTCGCTTGCTCCGTAATGGCGATATCCTTGCGGCCGGTATTCTCGCCGGCTGTATCGTGGGATAAGGAATCGGGACTTTGGATCTCGCAGAGTCCCGCAAGATCGGGGGGAGTAATGGTCTCCCGCGCAGCCAAAGGACTGGCAAAGCCCGCTATGATCGCGGGAGTGAATTCGGCGACGGTCTCCCATTTGAGTTCCTTCTCGGTGAGCTTATCGGTATAATACTTTTCAAAATGCAAAGGGATGCGGATGACCCCCAGCTTACAGCCCCCTCGGCAGACCTCGTCCAGAGTCTCGGACAGGCCGGCCTCCCGATAGGTGATATCGAACCGCTCGCGATCAGGAAGTGAGGAACAGTAGGAGATAAAGGCGTGGGAAAGGTAAGCCGAGCGGGCGACCGTGACCGATAGGCTGTGGCGGGGGAGGCTTTCCTCGCAGAACATGGTTTCCAGCTCGTTTACGTCCCGCAAAATCCGCTCTCCTGCCGACAGGAGTTTTTCTCCTTCGGGGGTGACGGTCATGCCCGTGCGGGTTCTTTCAAAGATCGCGATGCCCAGTTGGGATTCCAGCTCTTTGACGGCACGGGAGAGGTTTGGCTGTGCCACCGACAGATTTTCGGCGGCCTTGGAGATGGATCCCGTTCGGGAGATCTCCAGCGCATAACGCACGTATTGCAGATTCATGCTTGCCCCTCCTTGCCTTTGCGGAAAAAGACTTTTTTCTTCTTGGGAATTTCGGGGGCAGGCAGTCGATGATCCCAGGCGGTAAAGAAGTCCAGAACCTTACGCTTGTATCCTTCAGGATCCATGATGAAGCTCAAGCCGTGGCCCGCACCGTGGACGACGTACAGTTCCTTGGGGGCGCGGCAGGCGTAGAAATTCTCCAGACTCATGCGGACGGGAACGAAGTCATCCTCGTCACCGTGAATGAATAGGCAGGGAATATCGGTGTTTTTGGCCATGGCCTCAATGGGAGATGCTTTTTTTAGGGTAAAACCGCCCCGTAATTGACAGTTCAGGTTTACTGCCGCCATGGTGGGAGCCGTGAACCCACCCAAGGTCTTCCGGAGGGTGAGGCTGACGATCTCGTCGGGGGTGGAGTAGCCGCAGTCGGCAATGATGCCGCTGACGCGCTCGGTTATGGGGAGCTCGGCCGTCATAAGAACGGTGGACGCTCCCATGGAGATGCCGCAGAGATAGACGGGGAAACCGGGGTGATTGGCTTCTATCCAATCCAGCCAAGCCAGCACGTCGTAGCGCTCCTGAATGCCGTAGGAAATGAGATCGCCGCCGCTTTCTCCATGACAGCGCTGGTCAATGAGCAGGAGATTACAACCGTTTTCGTGGAGGAATGGCGAACTGGCGGAGAAGTCCAGATTCCAACAGCTTCGCCATCCGTGTGCCAGGATCACCGTGCGGTGGGCGTTTTCTGCGGGATACCAGTGGGCGCGAAGCACATAGCCGTCACGGGAACGAATGGCCACCTGTTCCAAGGACAAGTCCTTTAGTGCTTGGGCTTTTTCCCGAATGGCAGGGTCAATGGCGATTTCCGGATCTCCGGTGGCGGCGATGACGATGGAGTCGGTAAAAGGAGAACGGCGTCGGGCAACGACCGAGGTCATGATCTCGGTATACAATGCCGCGGCGGTCAGTGCCACTCCGCCGACTGCCAAGCCGATACCCGCTCCTATGCGAGCGTAAGATGTACTTTTTTTACTCATGCGCCGTCTCCTTCGGGGCTTGCGCTGCCGACTCTTCCACGGTATGCAGTCCTTCTTCCTCGGCGGCTGTTTCCGAAGCCTGTTCTGCGGCACGAAGGGCGGCCTTGCGTGCCTCGTATTCTTCCACTGTCATGGGAGGCTCAACGGGAAGCTCGGTTTCGGGATACCGGATCTCACGGCGTGCGCGAAGACCATGGAACGCCATCAGAACGCCCAAGGGAATGGTCAGGCGGATAAACCATTCGTGAAGCTCCATGAGCAGGGTGATCTCCACGTCCACATCGGTTTCGGGGATGGTTTCTCCGGCGGCTAAAGCGTTGATATAGAGAGCCTCGCTGATCTTACCCAGATAGGGAAGCAGCACGGCGTAGGTCAGAATCGTGACCATGACGATCTCCCAGAACATCTCCCGACGGGCGGCTCCGTCTTTGCGATCGTGCTTGTGGTACACCAGAAGATGGAACAGGCAGATAATGATGAAGGGGAGGGAATAACCGAGCTGCTCGCAAAACCAGGCGAGGGTCTTGCTTTGGTTTTCCAAAAGTCGGGCGTGGAAAAATTCAAATGCGGTGTAATATACGTACAGGCAAGCGGCGACCAGAACGGTGAGCAAAATACCGCATAGCAGGATGCGGGGGATGCTGAACCGATAGCGACGTTCTGCGGATGGATTGTACATGGAAAACCTCCGTGGGTATAAGGTATAATATATCATTTTTAGTATACCACAAAAAAGTCGGATTGTCCAGTAGTTGTGCAGAAGTTTGCAAAATGTTCAATATTGGATGGTCGGGCCGAGGACGCGATATTTCCCCTGTTTTTCCTCTTGACAAAAGATGGATAAGCGTGTATAATATAGGTTAGAATATACGTGTTCAGCCGCTTGCACAGCATGTCGGCCAGTCGCCGTCCTGTTTGACGGCAGAAAGGGACTTATAATGGATAACGCAAAGCTCACTCAACTGAAACGTGAGGCCACCATGATCCGTTTGGGGATCCTGGACGGGACTCACGCCGCTGCCTCGGGACATCCCGGCGGTTCTCTTTCCATCGCCGATATTATGGCGTATCTTTACTTCTCCGAAATGCAGGTGGATACCGCTAATCCCAAGTGGGAGGATCGCGACCGCTTCGTGCTCTCCAAGGGCCACGCCGCCCCCGCTCTGTATGCCACCCTCGCGCGCAAGGGCTTTTTCCCCTTCGAGGATCTCAAGACCCTCCGCCGCATTGATTCGGTTCTCCAGGGTCACCCGGATATGAAGCACATCCCCGGCGTGGATATGACCACCGGTTCTTTGGGTCAAGGCATCTCTGCCGCCGTAGGCATGGCTCTTGCCGCCAAGATCGACGGCAAGGACTACCGCACCTACACCATTGTGGGTGACGGTGAGTCCGAGGAAGGTCAGGTCTGGGAGGCACTCATGTTTGCCGCCCGGCACGATCTGGACAACCTTTGTGTGGTCATTGATTACAACGGTCTGCAGATCGACGGTCCTGTGGCCGATATCGTCAACCCCGCCCCCTACGAGGGTAAGCTGGCATCCTTCGGCTTCCATGTCATCACCATTGATGCCCATGATTTTACCCAAATCGAAAATGCGTTCGCCGAGGCAAAAACCGTCAAGGGCAAACCCACCGCCATCATTGCCAATTCGGTCAAGGGTAAGGGGGTGTCCTTCATGGAGAATCAGGTGAAGTGGCACGGCTCCGCCCCCAACGATGACCAGTACGAGCAGGCTGTAGCCGAGCTCCGCGCACAAATGTAAGGAGGTAAGCGGTATGTTTGACCAGGGAAAAAAGATTGCTACCCGTGAAGCCTACGGCAAGGCACTGGTGGAGTTAGGTGAGACGCATGATTTCGTGGTTTTGGACGCAGATCTGGCTGAGGCTACCAAAACCTGCTATTTTGCTAAGGCATATCCGGATCGCTTTTTCGACTGCGGTATTGCAGAAGGCAATATGGTGGGTATCGCGGCAGGATTGGCCGCTGCCGGTAAGACCGTAGTTGCTTCCTCCTTCGCCATGTTCGCCGCAGGACGTGCCTTTGAGCAGATCCGCAATAGTGTGGCATATCCCCATCTGAATGTGAAGATCTGTGCTACCCACGGGGGTATTACCGTGGGTGAGGACGGTGCTACCCACCAGTGTTTAGAGGATCTGGCTATCATGCGGGTCATTCCCGGTATGACCGTCATCAATCCTGCTGATGCGGTGGAAGCCGCCGCCGCCCTGAAGACCGCATTGGAGACCGATGGCCCCTTCTATATCCGATTTGGTCGCTATGCAGTACCCGTATTCCACGACGAGGCGACCTATCGCTTTGAACTGGGTAAGGGAGAGATACTGGCGAATGGCACGGACGTAACCATCGTCAGCACAGGTATGTTTGCTGCCAACGCACTGGAAGCCGCAGTTCTTTTGGCAACTCGCGGAATCAGTACCCGCGTGATCCATATGCCGACTATTAAGCCTTTGGATGCCGAACTTATCCGTAAGGCTGCCGTCGAAACGGGCGCTATCGTTACTGTGGAAGAGCACAACATCATTGGCGGCCTGGGTTCCGCCGTTGCCGAGTGTGTCAGCGAGTCTTGTCCCGTTCCGGTGATCCGTATGGGTGTAAACGATACCTTTGGTCGTTCAGGCAAGGTTCCTCCCTTGATGGAATACTATGGCCTCACAACGGATGTGTTGATGAACAAGGTCGAGGCAGCTCTTCACCTCAAGTCGAAGGGTTGAGTCATACAACAAAATTCACATGAAAAAAGAGGGCGTAAGGGCGTGCAAAATTAGCGGTAAAATAGTTACAACCGAATAAGCAGCCCTTACGGCAAAACACCACGGAAGAAAATCCGTGGTGTTTTGCTTTTTAATTTTTCATGGTGCAAACAATACATCGCAGTAAACAAAGAAAAAACGATATTCTTTTTGACTAATACTAAATGGCCTACGGAGAGTAACTGTAACACGGTCACTCTCGGAGGGATTTTTAAACAAATTCTAATAATTAGTGATATTATTTCGCAGTACAATATTAGTTTGGATTTTTATCCTACAAAATTTCACTGAAAATCAAAAGAGCAGTTAATAAGCTTGCCGTGGATTGGATGGTGCTTAATGTGGTCTCCTATATACAACGCAACGTCACCAATACCAATCGCTCCGTTTATCGCCTTGTATATCACATAGGAAATAAATACGATCTCTCCGCTCCTTCGGAAAAGCTCTATGCCGAGTGAGCCGTGCAGCACCTTCTTGTCAAGTGCTTTATTGGCTTTGATATAGTTTTTCTTTTCTTCATCGTAACGTGCCTTGATAGCACCGGTCAGATCGTACATTCTCACATCTTTCGCAGGCCAAGCATCGGTGAGCATCCAACGGTAGTAATGGAATTTGCGAACGTCGGGGGCTGTTTTTTCACGCAGTTCTTCCGACTTACGGGCGTAATATTCGTTGAATATAATGCTCGGAATCGTGAATGCCAAGAACATCAGTGAGAAGCCAAGTGAGAATACTGCGAGTGTCGTAAATGCGACAACGAAGGTATAAAGAGAGGATAGAATATCAGTAATACGAAATATCAAAAACACGGATGTAAACTCCATGTACCGTACTTCGTCGATCATAAAAGAACAGGAAACGTATCTCCAAAGGTAAATCCAAAAGAGCGAAGCTTTTCTTTCAACTCTCGGATTTTACTTGCAGCTTCAGCGGCGGTCTTGTTGTCGAGCAACAAACCGAACATAAAGTCCACGTTTACGAATTGAAACGTCATAATAACCTTGCCGCCAATCCTTCCAATGACTGTATCCATTTCAACGTAATTGGTAGAAGGGGTTTCTTCAAGAAAAAGCATAAAATCCTCAAAACTTCTGCCAATTTTAACGCCTTTAGGCACATATTCACCTTTTTGTTCTTTTCTCGGCTTGAACTTAGCAGCACGAGGAAGATCTATCTTGGAGATTGTATAGTATCCACATTCAATGTGTCTGTAAACCGTGGTTTTAGATACCGAAAGATTGTTTGCTTGGATTGCGTGATATATGTTTTGCCCTGCTTTTACTGCGGACGAAATGATCTCTTCGGTCTTGTAGAACTCTTCTTTTGTGAGTGGTATACCTTCCCTTGATTCAACCAACACCGTCTCATATTCTTGTTCAGCCGTCTTCGCATGGTATACCCTTCGAGGATATTGACAATTGCTGTGGTTTCTTTTGGGACAACCGTTGCATACAAACGGAGCTTTCAGAAGCTTGGGACAACATTCATCGGTCTTTGTGAATCCGTTTGCGTGTACCTTTCCATGTAATTTTACTTCTTTTGACACTGTCGTTTGATCTTTTTCAATTCTTTGAGCGATTGCCTTGAAGGTCATTCCTTTGTTAAGACATTCTTGAATTTCAATACGATCGTCAAGCGTCATATGTTTGTTTCGCTTTTCGTAGTTCATAGTCTGGAACCTCCTTTTCCCAGACTAAATTCTACCACAAAATCTTTCCCACACTAAATTCCACTTCAAATTCCACTGTGGAATTTACTTTGGGAATTCACTTGTTTTTGTGATGTTGAGGCACAGTATCACTTTTCTCTTGACAAATCTATCCATTCGTGCTACAATAACATCAAATACCGATTCACTTTCCCTCAAAGGAGGTCGTATATGAATATTATGATCGTTGGTTGCGGCAAGGTGGGACAGACCCTGGCCGAGCAACTGAATGAGGAAGGCAACAATATCACCGTGGTGGATACTCGTACCGAGCCGGTCAGCGAGCTGTCCTCTCGCCTGGACATCATGGGCTATGTGGGCAACGGTGCTACCCATACGGTTCAGGAGGAAGCGGGCATTGACAAGACCGACCTGCTGATCGCCGTCACGGGCTCGGACGAGCTCAATCTGCTCTGCTGTCTGATCGCCAAGAAGGCGAGTGACTGCCAGACCATCGCGCGGGTCAAGAATCCTGCCTACAGCTCCGAAGCGGGCTACCTGAAGGACGAGCTGGGACTGGCCATGGTCATCAATCCCGAGCATGCCGCGGCCTCTGAGATCGCCCGCGTGCTCCGTTTTCCCTCTGCCATCAAGATCGATACTTTTGCAGGCGGCAAGGTGGAGCTGCTGAAATACAAGCTCCCCGAGGGCAGTCGGCTGACGGGCATGGCGGTCAAGGACGTGGTGGCCAAGCTGGGCTGTGACGTGCTGGTCTGTACGGTCGAGCGAGGCGACGAGGCTTATATCGCAGACGGTAACTTCGTTTTTGCCGAGAAGGATATCATTTCGGTGGTCGCGTCCCCCAAGAACGCGGCGGACTTCTTCCGCACCATTGGGTACAAGACCCGCGCCGTTAAGGATGTCATGGTTGTAGGAGGCGGGGAAACAGCGCAGTATTTATGCCGTATTCTCCATCGATCCGGTGTTTCGGTTAAGATCATTGAAAAGAATCCGTCCCGTTGCGACGAACTCTGTATCAAGTTCCCCGAGGTCAGCATCATTTGCGGGGACGCTTCTAATCAGGATCTTCTCATGGAAGAAGGTGTCGATACCACCTCCGCTTTTGTGGCTCTCACAGGGCTGGACGAGGAAAACATTTTCCTCTCCCTCTTCGCCAAAAGTGTCGGTCACCCCAAAGTGGTTACCAAGATCAACCGCATCGCCTTTGATGACGTTATCAAGCATCTGGATCTGGACTCCACCATCTACCCCAAGAACATCACCGCTGATCTCATTGCCCGCTATGTCCGCGCCATGAAGAACTCTATGGGGAGCAGCATGGAGACTCTGTATAATATCATCCAGGGTGAGGTGGAGGCCACCGAGTATACCGTCAAGGCGGGCTCTCCCGTAACGAATATTCCGCTCATGAAGCTGAATAAAAAGAAGGACGTGCTCATAGCCGCTATCATTCGGCAGGACAAAGTTATTATCCCCCGCGGCTCGGACAAGATTCTGGCCGGTGATCGGGTGGTCGTCGTCTCACGCGCCAAGATGCTGGACGATATCGCGGATATATTGGCTTGAGAGGTGTTCTATGAATTACCGTATGATCCGAAATATCCTCGGTTGGTTGCTCATATTCGAGTGCGGATTTATGGTTGTACCGGCCATAACCGCCATCGTGTACAAGGAACCCCAACTGTGGC
This sequence comes from Eubacteriales bacterium, assembly GCA_045602325.1. GTDB lineage: Bacteria > Bacillota > Clostridia > Oscillospirales > CAG-272 > CAMEON01. The sequence goes on from JAZSBH010000006.1 coordinate 19,577, forward strand.
ATTTTCTCATTACCATGTTGCTTTGCGGCGGCATCGGAGCGCTCTGCGTATGGAAAAAGCCCAAGAATTCGGTGCTGTATGCCCGTGAGGGCTTCGTCATCGTATCGCTTTCCTGGATGGTTCTCTCCATTTTCGGCGCACTGCCCTTTTTCCTGTCGGGGTGTATTCCGAACTTCGTAGATGCTCTCTTTGAAACCGTTTCGGGCTTTACGACGACGGGAGCCTCCATTCTGTCCGAGGTGGAGTCTCTGCCCAAATGTATGCTCATGTGGCGAAGCTTCACCCACTGGGTGGCCGGCATGGGTGTTCTGGTCTTCATCATGGCCTTTATTCCCCTGTCGGGGGGACAGAACATGCACATTATGAAGGCCGAAAGCCCAGGACCTTCCGTCTCTAAATTGGTGCCTCGCGTCCGCACCACGGCGCTGATTTTGTACAGCATCTATCTGGTACTGACCTTGATCCAGTTCATTCTGCTGCTTGGCGGCGGCATGAACGCCTTTGAGGCTCTTACTACCTCTTTCGGTACAGCGGGTACGGGTGGATTCGGTGTGCTCAATGACAGCATGGCGAGTTATTCTTCCTATATTCAAATCGTGGTGACGGTGTTCATGCTTCTGTTTTCGGTGAATTTTGCCTGCTACTATCTGCTCCTCCTCGGCCGCTTCAAGGATGCCTTCAGCACCGAGCTGCGAGGGTTTGTCTGCATTGTGGTGGCTGCCGTTACTGTTATCACCCTCAATGTGCGGGGCATGTTCGACACCCTGGGCGAGGCTATTCGGCACGTATCCTTCTCGGTTGCATCCCTTATCTCTACCACGGGATTTGCCACGGTGGACTTTAACCTCTGGCCTGAGCTTTCCCGCACCCTACTGGTGCTGATCATGTTTATTGGTGCCTGTGCGGGATCCACTGGCGGCGGACTCAAGATCTCCCGGCTCATGATCCTGCTGCGCGGTGCCGCCAACGAGTTGGGCAATCTGGTCCATCCCCGTCGCGTCAAGCGGGTGACCATCGATAAGCATCCCGTCGAGCCTGAGGTGGTTCGCTCCACCAATATCTACATGATGTGGTACGTGCTGGTATTCGCTGTGTCGGTCATCATCATATCCTTTGACGACCACGACCTTATCACCAACTTTACCGCCGTAGCCGCTACCGTCAACAACATTGGCCCCGGTCTCAACCTGGTTGGCCCCGCGGGGAACTTCGGATTCTTTTCCATTCCCTCCAAGCTGGTATTGATCTTCGATATGCTGGCCGGGCGTCTGGAGCTCTTCCCCATGCTGGTGCTGTTTGCGCCTTCTACTTGGAAAAAGTGAAACAAAAGGAGAACTGACCCATGAATACCGTCTATACCGGAATCCTGTTTTTGCTGTTTATCCCCTTTCTGATTGTGCTGGCAGGTGCCGTATGGGGGGTGATCCGAGCCGTCAAGGCTCGGCGTCGACCGCCTATTGTGGCGTTGATCCTTTTCGCAGTCGGTGTCTTCCTGCTTGCTTTGTCGGTGACGCTTGCTCTTCTGGGCTCATGCGCGAATCTCCATTTGTACTTGTTCGGCCTGGGACTTTACCAATGGCAGTTTATTCTGCGTACGGTTATTATTCCGCTGTTGCTGTTTGGCGGGTTATTTATTGCCGTGAAAAAAGTGCTGTGCGTGCGCACGTTGCTATATTGCGTGTTGCTTTGTGGATGGTTTTTTCTGTTTTCTTTGGGAAGCCTGTTTATGCGCTACGATGCGGTTTATACCGAGGTCGATTCTCCTGCATCCGTAGGTGAGGTGCATGAATTGGTATTCGAAGAAAAAAACTGGCTTCTGGCGGGAGAGGGAACTGTTTACGAAAAGCTCTCACCCTGTTTCATGCGGGAGATCGGAACTTATCAGACGGATGATGGTCAGATGCCAGTGGCACAACGCTCCTGTAGCTTTGAATGGCGTGAGGATGGCTTTACGATGAGGCATCAGCAAACAGAGAAGTTCCGATATTTATCCGAATAAGAGGGACGTGACCGGAGGTCTGTTGTGGCAGACCGTCGCGATTTACATCGTGATATAAATAAAACATCGTTTTAACTGGAGACATGAAGGAGATAAGGAATATGAATCTTAACGATTTTTCTGTTGTCTACCGAAATAAACGCAAATTCTACTTTATCTTCCTTGGAGCCATAGTGCTGATTCTACTGTTGACTGTTCTTTTCGCGATAGGTGAACATATCCTTGAAAACGAAACGGCACCTGTATTCTTGCTCCCTATCCTGACGGGGTTCCGCTACCTGTGTGCCTGTATATTCCTGCTTGCCATGGCGGGAGGCCCCGGTAGTATATTGGTTTTACTTGGGCATATCATCAACCAAACGGTTTTGTGTTTGAAGAAAAAGCAAAAATGGGCAGAGATATTTTTTTCTCTTATCGGATTGGTTATTCTGATCGCCACTACGTTTTTCTGTATCTTTACGTTTCACCATTATACGGGTATACTGGATCAATAAAGGCATCAAATTCAAAAAGACCCCCAAAATTTTTCCACAGTCAAAAATACGTTTGCTTCTCATGTGATAGAGGACGGACACCATATACGGTGACCGCCCTCTATTTATTTTCGGTTGAATTTTCGTAAATACGCCGCCGCCTCTTCTCGTGACCGAAACAAAATCACGGCTTTTTCGGGATACTTTGTAAGCAGATTCAGTATGCTCGGCTTGCTCTCCACCTCAAATCGCCGCACAAAATCCAGGAATTCGGCGTCCTCTTCGGTCTCCACCCAGGGAATGTCCGACCGTGCCTGTCCCCGGCGGGAGCGGATGCCATCCAGACAGACCTCCGTGGGATAGTCCAGAAAGAACACAGCGTCACAAGCCGCCAGCCGCCACTCCATGGTGGAGCCGTAGTTGCCGTCGATGATCCAACGCTCGGTATCCATCACCCCTTGCAAGCGGGTGCGGAATTCCTCCTTGGAGACCGTGGTACGGTCGGGATTCCAGTAGAGCATGTCCAGATGGCAGAGCGGAAGCCCCGTCAACAAGTGAAGCTCACGGGAAAAGGTACTCTTGCCTCCCCCGGGACAGCCGATGATTATAATACGTGCGTATGGAAAATGTGGGTTGATACTGTGGGTTTGACTCATGGGTGCCCCCTTGCTCAAAATCTGTCGATATGTATATATTGTAGCATTTCAACGAAAATCTGTCAATATATCCGATGCAATTTCCCAAACAATATTGACTTTTCTACCGAAAAATGGTATCATATACATACTGCATATTTCATTTTGTTTGAAAGGATACAGCACACATGAACGAATTTATTTTCAACGCCAATTATCATCAAAATCCTGCTATCTTACACGTGGGCTGCGAGGCTCCCCGCGCTTACTTTATTCCTTATCAGAACGAAAAAACAGCCCTCAAAGGCAACCGCAACGCCTCCACCCGCTTTGTCAGCCTCTGCGGTGACTGGGATTTTACCTTCTATAAGTCCATCCGCGACCTCCCCGACTTTACGGCCGAGGGATTTGTGTCGGATTCGGCTAAGCTGAACGTCCCTCGTTCCTGGCAGACCATGTTGGGTCGCGGCTACGACACCCCCAACTATGTCAACGTGGTCTATCCCATCCCCGTAGACCCGCCCTTCGTTCCCGATGACAACCCCTGTGGGCTCTACAGCCGCACCGTGAGGCTCCATCCCGCCATGCTGGAGAAGTCTGTCTACATCAATTTTGAGGGTGTGGACTCCTGCTTCTACCTGTATATCAACGGTCAGTTCGTGGGCTACAGCCAGGTCAGCCACATGACCTCGGAGCTGGAGGTAACCAAGTACCTGCACGCGGGTGACAACCTCATTCAGGTTCTGGTACTTAAGTGGTGCGACGGTACCTACCTGGAGGATCAGGATAAATTCCGTTGGTCGGGTATCTTCCGCGAGGTGTTCTTCCTCCTCCGTGACCCTGTTCATATTACCGATATTCACATGCGCCCCGCCCTCAACGAGGCCTATACCCGCGGTGCCTGCCCCACCGAGATCACGATCAACGGGGAAGCTTTGGTGGAGTATAAGCTCCTTCGTCCCAACGGTATGCAGATCGAATCGGGCAGTCTCTACATCAAGGAGAAGGGAACCATTGATTTCCTGGTGGACACCCCCGAGCTCTGGTCGGACGAGTGCCCCAATCTGTACACCCTTCTCATCCAATGCGGCGGGGAGACCATCGCCCTGCGTCCCGGCTTCCGCGACATTCAGGTGAAGGACGGCGTTCTCTACTTTAACGGCCGGAAGATCAAGCTGAAGGGCGTCAACCGCCACGACAGCCATCCCCATCTGGGCTCGGCTACTCCTCTTGACCACATGATCCGCGATCTTATGATCATGAAGCAGCACAACGTCAACACCGTCCGTACCAGTCACTACCCCAACGATCCCCGCTTCCCCGGACTCTGCGACGAGTACGGCTTCTACCTCATTGACGAGACCGATATGGAGACCCACGGCTTCGGTGCCATCGGCAACTGGGATGAGCTGACCGAGAGCGAGGTGTGGACGGAAGCCTTCGTAGACCGCACCGCCCGTATGTACGAGCGGGACAAGAACCACTCCTGTGTACTGATGTGGTCCCTGGGTAACGAATTCGGTGTCGGTCAGAACCAGCGAAAGATGAGTGAGTACGTTCATGCCCGCGATCCCAAGGCTCTCGTCCACTCAGAGGACGCCTCACGCCGCATGGCCGGTCGCCTGAACGGAGAATTCAAGGACAAGACCGATGCCGAGATCGGCACCGCGCTGGAGTGCGACTACATCGACGTGGAGAGCCGTATGTATCCCTCCCCCGACGAGATCCGAGCTACCTACTTTAACCGTAAGATCTTTACCAAGCCCCTGTTCCTCTGCGAGTACTCCCATGCTATGGGCAACGGCCCCGGATGCCTCAAGGAGTATTGGGACCTTATCTACTCCGAGGATCGCTTTATGGGTGGCTGTGTCTGGGAGTTCATCGACCACTCCTTCGCCATCGGCGACAACCCGGTGGCTGATCCCCACTTTACTTACGGCGGTGACTTCGGCGATGCCCCCCACGACGGCAACTTCTGTGTGGACGGTCTGGTCTACCCCGACCGTCGTCCCCACACGGGTCTGATGGAGTATAAGCAGGTCATCAAGCCCTTCCGAGTGGAGAGCTTTGATGCCGAGTCGGGTAAACTGACCGTCCGTAACCTCCGCTACTTCGTCGACCTCTCGGATCTGGATTTCCTCTGGAGCGTGGAGTGTAACGGCGAGACCGTGGCGTGTGGACGCGCCAACCTGCCTGTTGAGCCCCAGGACACCGCCGAGCTGACCCTCCCCGTGGAGGCTTGGAATATGGAGGGTGACCGCTACGTGACCCTTACGGCGGTTCAGAATACGCCTACCCCTTGGGGTGACATTGGTTTTGAGGTAGGCTTTGAGCAGACCGCGATTCCTTCCGAGCGCAAGGCCCCCGTTCCCATGGCCGAGACCATGAGCCCCTACGCCATGATCGACCATACGGTCACCGCCGATACCATCACCGTGACCACCGCCACAACGGTGTATACCATTGACCGCTATAAGGGTCTCCCGGTGTCCATTGTGGATCAGGGCAAGGAGATGCTGTCCACCCCCATCGCCCCCACGGTCTGGCGTGCACCCACCGATAACGACCGCAACATCCGCCACCAGTGGATGAATCGGGGTTACCACAATGCTGCCGTCAAGTGCTACGCCTGCGACGTTACCTCGACTGACGCTACGAGCGTGACCATCACCGCCAAGCTCTCCATGAGCTCCGCGGTACAGCGTCCCTTCCTGCGTCTGGATGCGGTCTACACCTTCCATGCCGAAGGCGGTGTGACCCTGTCTTACCACGCCAAGGTCGACGATAACGCCACCTTCCTGCCCCGCTTCGGTGTGCAGTTCCTCATGCCCGAGGAGAGCGAATCTTTGCGCTACTACGGCCGCGGCCCCGTGGAGAGCTATCGCGATAAGCGACACGCATCCCGCCAGGGACTCTTTGAGACCACGGTTACCGACCATTTCGAGCACTACGTCCGTCCCCAGGAGAATATGGCTCACGCCGACACTCGTTGGATGCTGGTGTCCTCCATTGCGGGGCACGGGCTCTTGGCCGTCACCACGGGTGAGGATTTCAGCTTCAACTGTTCCCACTTTACCCCCAAGCAGTTGACCGATACTCCCCACGACTACGAGCTGGTTCCCATGAAGGAGACCTGTGTCAATTTGGATATGATCCAGTCGGGCATCGGTTCCAACTCCTGCGGCCCCGGTCTGCATCCCCGTTGGCAGCTCTCTGAAAAGGAGCTGGACTTCTCGGTGCGTCTCATGCCCGTATTCGCAAACGGTGTGGATCCTTTTGAGGAGAGCAACAGGGCATGAAACCTATGCGTCTTGACAAATATTTGAGCCTCGCCGGCGTCGCCTCCCGCACAGAGACCTCCAAGGCTGTGCGGGGGGGCGAGGTGCTGGTAGACGGCATTCCCGCGAAGAAAGCGGATATGCAGGTAGATCCCGATACGGTACGGGTGACATTCAAGGGACAGCCCGTGACCTATCGTCAGTTTACCTACATTCTCATGCATAAACCCGACGGAGTGGTCAGCGCCACCGAGGACGGGCGTGAGCAGACGGTGCTTGACCTGCTCCCCGAGGAGCTTCGCCGCATCCGCCCGACACTGTTCCCCTGCGGACGGCTGGATAAGCACACCACGGGACTTATGCTTCTGACCAACAACGGAGACCTTTCCCACCGACTGCTGTCTCCCGCCCGCCACGTGGACAAGACCTACGCCTTTGCGGTCAAGTTTCCCCTTTCGGAGGAGGACGTGACTGCGTTGGAGCGCGGCGTGGATATCGGCGGCTACGTAACCGCTCCCTGTAAAGTCGAGCTTGACCCCCAAAACCTCGATCAGCGGGGAAGCACCGGCCGCATTACTCTCCACGAGGGGAAATACCATCAGATCAAGCTCATGATGGAGGCAAGACACAACCAGATTACCAAACTTCAACGCATCACCTTCGGGCCGTTGATCCTCGACCCTGCTCTTGCGGCGGGGGAGTGGCGGATGCTGACCGAGGGGGAGATCGCCGCGCTGGAGAACCACTCGTCTTAAAGGATCTATGAAAGAAGGAATACCATGCTCACCATCCGTAATCTCTGTAAATCCTATCCTTCCTCGGGGAAGAATGCCGAGGGTGACATCGTGGCGCTTGACCGTGTGAGCATCCATATCCCCAAGGGAGATTTCACCGCCGTCATGGGACGCTCGGGCTCGGGCAAGAGCACCCTGCTCAATATGATTGCCGGATTGGACAACCCGGACAGCGGGCAAATCCTGCTGGACGGTATGGACGTTACTAAGCTGTCCCAGAACAAGACCGCCGCCCTTCGCAGACAAAAGATCGGCGTGGTGTACCAGTTCTACAATCTCATCCCCGAGCTGACCGTAGAGGAAAATATCCTCCTCCCCACCCAACTGGACGGCAAGGAGACGGATTTGGCTTGGCTTCAAGAGATCGTTTCGGTCATGGGGCTTACGGGACGAGCAGGGGACTATCCCCACACCCTCTCGGGCGGTCAGCAACAGCGGGTGGCTGTGGCCAGAGCGCTGTATCAGCGTCCCGATCTTCTGCTGGCTGATGAGCCCACGGGAAACCTGGACGGGGAAAACAGCCGCGAGGTCATGAAGCTTTTGTCCCTCATGAACACCGAGTACGGCGTGACCCTGTTGGTGGTGACCCACAGCGAAGAGGTGGCGGCGTCTGCGCGGCGGCTTCTCCGCATGGAGCACGGCCGCGTGGTCGAGGACAGAAGGCGGTGACGGTATGAAGCGGAAATCCACCTATGCCGCCAAAGCCCTGCTGACTCGGATCGCGATCCGCCGCTTGAAAAGATCCCGCGAGACAGTGCCTCTGGCACTGGGGATGCTCTTTTCGGTTCTGCTCATTTCATTTTTCCTGTTCTTTGCCCTGACGGTCTCTGAGGGGCGAGCCGCCCTTGTGGAAGGATTGCCCCACACCACCTTTGTCCGCTCGATGGCAGATGGGATGAGAATGGCGGCAACGATCCTGTCTGTGGCCACGCTTCTGACCATGCGTACCTGGGCAAGGCTTAGCGTGGAGGCTTCTGCACCGACGGTTTCCATCCTGCACAGCCTTGGAGCCAAATCCACCCAGCGGTGGTATCTGCTGGGGAAGGAGCTTTCTATGCAATACCTGCCGTCTCTGCTGACGGGGATGACCCTGGGAGCGGTGAGCGGTATACTGATCGGGCGCACGTGGACGGGCAGCGGTACAGTGGGGGCTGATACCGTGCTTACGTACGTCTTTTTGTGGCTGGCAATCCTGGCCGTGAGCGGGATTCTTTTAGTTCTCTGCTACGCGATCCCCCACATTCGCATCAAGCGAGTGACTCTCTCTGCCACCGAGAGCCTGCGCCGCCGGGGGCAGTCTGTGTCCACCGAGTCTCACAGCTATCGACACTCCAACACCTACAAGCGGCAATCCCTCCTCAAACGCCTGGCCACCAAGAGCGTGGATTTTTACAAGGCACGCTACAAAAGCCTGGCTGTGTCGCTGGCCGTATCGGTGTTCTATCCGTTGCTGGCACTGCTTTTGATCTATCATCTCATGGGTGCCTCGGTGATTCTGGATACCAACCCCTTCGATACCGCCGACACGACCGGAGCGGTGGCGAGCTCGGTCATGGGACTGCTTTCTGTGATCGTCATGGGCTTCCTGCTCTTGACAGCACAAGGGGTCTGGAGCGGTATCCTGCTCATTCGCACCCAGCTTGAACAGCGCAGGCTGGCGGGACGTGCCTACCTGCCTATGGGGATGACCGAGCGGGATTTCAGACGGGTCATGGGACTGGAGATCAGGAGCTTGCTTTTGCGCTGTAGCCTGTACCTGTGTCTGTTTATATTGATCGCTAATTTTTGCTTTACACAGATCATGGGGTGATCCCATGAAGAATTTACTACCATACCAAACGGAGAATTATCACACATGACCATCATCGAAACCCTTGCAAAGGAACTCAACCTAACTGTAGACCAAGTAGACAAGACCGTCGCCCTCATTGACGAGGGCAATACCATTCCCTTCATCGCTCGTTACCGTAAGGAGGTCACGGGGAGTCTGGATGACAGCGTTCTCCGTACTCTGGACGAGCGGCTGACTGCCCTGCGCAACCTGGAAAAGCGTAAGGAGGAGGTCAAGAACCTTATTGACGCCCAGGGCAAGCTGACTTCCGAGATTATTGCCGCCATTGACCGCGCGGTGACCGTCACCGAGGTAGACGACATCTACCGTCCTTACCGACCCAAGCGCAAGACCCGTGCCTCGGTCGCCCGCGAGCGTGGTCTGGAGCCTCTGGCGATGCTCATTCTCGCCCAGGAGCAGTCCTATGACCCTGCCATTGAGGTGCAGGCCGAAGCTTACGTGGACGCCGAAAAGGAGGTCAATTCGGCGCAAGAGGCTCTCCAGGGTGCCATGGACATCATCGCCGAGGACGTGTCCGACAACGCCGAATACCGCAAAAAGCTCCGCGCTCTGACCTTCGATTACGGCTCCATCGTGACCCGTGCCGCTAAGGAGGAGGATTCGGTCTACGCCATGTACTACGAGTTCAGCGAAGCCATCAAAAAGCTTCCCGGTCACCGTATCCTGGCCATCAACCGCGGCGAGAAGGAGGAGTTCTTGAAGGTCTCTCTGACGGTTCCCGAGGAAACCGTGCTGGGCTTCCTCTATAACAGCGTCCTCACCTCCACCACATCTCCCGCTATGCCCTACGTGCGGGACGCGGTCACCGACAGCTACAACCGTCTCATTGCTCCCTCCATCGAGCGGGAGATCCGAAACGACCTCTTCGACACCGCCTGCGAGGGTGCCATCAAGGTCTTCTCGGACAACCTCTCCCACCTGCTTATGCAGCCCCCTCTCAAGGGCAAGGTGGTGATGGGCTTTGACCCCGGCTACGCCCACGGCTGTAAGCTGGCGGTGGTAGACCCCACGGGCAAGGTGCTGGATACCGCCGTCATTTACCCCACCATCAAGTCCCGTGTGGATCAGGCCGCCATGGTGGTCAAAAAGCTCATCCGCACCTATGGAGTGGACGTGGTGGCCATCGGTAACGGAACGGCTTCCCGCGAGAGCGAGGTGTTCATTGCGGATATCCTCAAGCAGCTTGACTGTGATGCCAAATACATCATTGTCAGCGAAGCGGGCGCGTCCATTTACTCCGCCTCCGAACTGGCCGCCGAGGAATTTCCCGAGTTCGATGTCATGCAGAGATCTGCGGTCTCCATTGCCCGCCGCCTGCAGGATCCCCTGGCCGAGCTGGTTAAGATCGACCCCAAGGGTATCGGTGTGGGGCAGTATCAGCACGACATGAAGCAAGCCCGCCTGGACGAGGCTCTCGGGGGTGTTGTGGAGGACTGCGTCAACGCCGTTGGCGTGGATGTCAATACCGCCTCCCACTCCCTGCTCTCCTACATCGCGGGCATCAACTCCACCGCCGCCAAGAACATCGTGAAATACCGCGAGGAAAACGGCGAGTTCAAGACCCGTTCCCAGATCACCAAGGTGCCCCGCATCGGTGCGAAAGCCTACGAGCAGTGCGCCGGCTTCCTCCGCATTCCCGGCGGCAAGGAGATTCTGGACAATACCGGCGTTCACCCCGAGTCCTATGAGGCCGCGAAAGCCCTTTTGACCATGTTCGATTACACCGAGGACGACCTGCGGGCAGGGAACCTTTCCTTCCTGAAATCCAAGGTCATCAAGGCCGGTACGGGGAAGACGGCGGAGGCTTTGGGTATCGGTGAGCCCACCCTCATGGACATCATCGCCGAGCTGGAAAAGCCCGGCCGCGACATCCGCGACGGCTTCGATGCCCCCGTGCTCCGCGAGGACGTTATGTCCCTCTCCGACCTCAAGCCCGACATGATCCTAACGGGCACCGTCCGCAACGTGACCGACTTCGGTGCCTTCGTGGACATCGGTGTTCATCAGGATGGTCTTGTCCACATTTCCCAACTCTCCGACAAGTTCATCAAGCATCCCTCCCAGGCCGTGTCGTTGGGCGACGTGGTCAAGGTCAAGGTACTGGCGGTGGACGTGCAAAAGAAGCGTATCTCTTTGACTATGAAATTTAAGGAGTGATAGCATGAAGATCCAAACTATCCCCATCAACCATTTGGTCTACCGGGACAAGGTCTACGCCTGTTGGATGGGCAAGAATATCGGCGGCACCATGGGAACCCCCTTTGAGAACCAAGCAGGGCCCTTGGCGGTGACGGGCTACACCACCCCCAAGGGGGAGCCCCTGCCCAACGACGATCTGGATCTCCAGCTGGTTTGGCTCCGCGCCATGGAGGAGGTGGGGCCTACTCAGCTTGACGTCAACCATCTGGCGTGGTACTGGACACGGTATATCTACCCCGATTGGAACGAATACGGTATTTCCAAGAATAACCTGAAAATGGGCTTCCTGCCCCCCATGAGCGGAGAGCTGAGTAACAAAGCCTGGCGCAACTCCAACGGTGCCTGGATCCGCTCCGAAATCTGGGCATGTCTTGCCCCCGGATGCCCCGATATCGCCGTGAAGTATGCCGTCATGGACGCCTGTGTGGATCACGGTCTGGCCGAGGGGACTGTGGCGGAGATTTTTACCGCCGCATTGGAGAGCATTGCCTTCGTAGAGACCGATGTCCGCGCCGCCATTGAAAGGGCGTTGACCTATATCCCCGCCGACAGCCGCGTGGCCACCACCATTCGTTTGGTTATGGCGGAGTATGACAAGGGGACACCCTGGCTGGAGACCCGCCAGGCAGTGGTGGATGCAAACGCCGACTGGGGGGCGTTCCAGGCACCGGGAAATCTGAGCTTTGTGGTGCTGGGTCTGCTTTACGGTGAGGGGGACTTCCTGCAGTCTCTCCTCTACGCCATCAATTGCGGCGACGACACCGACTGCACCGCCGCCACCGTGGGCGCCTTCCTGGGTATTCTTACCGGAACCGCGGGGATTCCCACCGACCTTGCGGAGTACATCGGCGATCGTATTCTCACCATGTCCATCGACCGCTCAGCCGACTGGGCGAAGATCTTTCCCGAGACCTGTACCGACCTCTCCGAGCGGGTCATCCGTCTCATGCCCACGGTCATGCAGGCACACCGCATCGTCCTTTCCTTTGTGGACGGAGAAGGGGACAGCCGTTTGTATCCCGCGGATACGCCTGTGCCCCCCCTCGCGCTTCACTATCGTTCCTTGGTTCAGGAATTCATGGCACAGCCTCCCTACTCCTTCAGCGTGGAGGATCATGGGATCATTGCTCTGGCACACTATGAGGACGAGCCATACATTCAGCCCGGCGGTCAGCTGACGGTCACGGTGGATCTGCGCAATCCCCAGTACGACGCCCAATGGCTGGAAGTTCAGGTTCATGCGCCTGCAGGTTGGACGGCAGACTACCAAAAGTCGGTCTGCTTCCTCCATCCCAGCAGCTGCAGCACGGGTCCCCGCGGTCTGGGTCACGTCACGGGACGCACGGCCTGGCAGGTCACCTTTACCGCCGGAGAGTCTGTGGATGCGGTGAACCGTATTCCCGTGATGATCGAAATCAAGGGATATCCCATGCCGCTGTGCATCCCGCTGACGGTTTTGGGGTAACCTATCGAAAAGGAGAATGATTATGAAACGAATCCTGATCGTCGTTGATATGCAAAAGGACTTTGTGGACGGAGCCCTTGGTACAGCGGAGGCTGTTGCCATCGTGGATCACGTAGCCGCTAAGATCGCGGCCTATGCCGATGACCCCGACGGTGTGATCTTGGTGACCTACGATACCCACACCGAGGACTATACGAACACCGCGGAAGGGAAGCACCTTCCCGTTCCCCACTGTATCAAGGGAACCGATGGCTGGCAGTTGGATGAACGGATAGCCGCCGCCCTGGAGGGTGTCACATACGTCGCCGTGGAGAAGCCCACCTTCGGTTCGGTAGCATTGCCTGCGTTGGTTGGCCGGGCCGCCGGCGAGGATGACTTCGCCGTAGAGCTGATCGGACTTTGCACCGATATCTGCGTGGTGTCGAATACCCTGTTGCTCAAAGCCGCCTATCCCGAGGTGCCCATCTCGGTGGACGCCGCCTGTTGTGCCGGTGTGACCCCCGCTACCCATGCGGCTGCCCTGACCACCATGCGGATGTGCCAGATCGAGGTTTTGAACGACTGAAAGAAATCTGAAAAAATTCTAAAGAAATTTTCAGCCAATCACTTGACAAGATGAAGAAATTATGATATAATGGTGTCATCATGAAAAAGGAGTGATCTGTTTCTATGAAAAAAACAACCCGCATTATTTTTGCCGTCATCATCGGTACGGTTTTGACCGCGCTGGCCTACTATCTGATGCTCCCCCCTATCAACGTGTTCAGCACCGGATTCTGGACATTTCTTTTGCTTGTCACGTTCTTTTACGGCCTGCCCCTTGGCGTGGTGAGCGGCTTTTCGGGTGCCTCCAAAGGCACGACCAAGCTCAAACTGAATAAGGTATTCGCCATCATCGCCGCCGTTCCCGTGGCTGTGATGGTGCTGGGCGGTATTGTTTCCTCCACCTTTTTCAACGCATTGAAGTATGCTTCGGTCATTCAGGTCGAGCAGTCCGACTTTTCGGAGGATATGCCCGAGGCAGACGTTGTCACCAACATTTCCCTGATGGATACCGCTTCTGCGTCTATCCTGGGTAACCGTGAGTTAGGTGCTCTTTCGGATGTGGTATCGCAGTATAATTTGAGTTTGGACTACAACCAGATCAACTATAAGGGTACCCCCAAGAAGGTGGCCAATCTGGAATACGTGGATTTCTTCCGTTGGATCAATAATTCCGCCAACGGCGTTCCCGGCTACGTCATGGTGGATCCCGTCAACAACGACGCCGATTATATCAAGTTCGACAAGGCTATGATCTACGTAGACAGTGCCTACTTTGGCGAGGATCTGATGAGAAAGCTCCGTTTCTCCTATCCCACCAAGATCTTTTCCTCGGTCAATTTTGAGATCGATGAGGAAGGAAACCCCTACTACATCGTTTCCTGCATGAAGCCCCGCGTGGGTCTGTTCGGGGCGATGGATGTCAATGAAGTCATCATATTCAACCCCTGCGACGGTACCTCCGAGATCTATCCCGTGGATGGCTCTCCCTCCTGGATCGATAACGTATACGACGGAACGCTGGCTTGCCAGAAGTATGACTGGTACGGCACCCTGTCGGGCGGATTCTGGAACTCGGTCATTGGTAACCGTGACTGTAAAGAGACAACCGACGGTTACGGATACATTGTCCGTGGAGATGACGTATGGTATTATACCGGCGTGACCTCGGTCACCAGCGACGAGTCCAACATCGGTTTTATCATCACCAACGCCCGTACGGGAGAATATAAGTACTATCCCGTCATCGGTGCCGAGGAATACTCTGCCATGGGTGCCGCCCAGGGTGAGGTGCAAGAGAAGGGCTATATCGCCTCTTTCCCCTCTCTCATCAACGTCGAGGGCGAGGCCACCTATATCATGGTGCTCAAGGATGAGAACGGTCTGGTCAAGCTCTACGCTCTGGTCAACGTGGAGAACTACAGCATCGTGGCCACGGGGGATTCCCAGACCACCGCTAAGCAGGCCTACCTGCAGGAGCTGGCTAACCGCGGTGTCATCACCGAGGAGGAGATCCCCACACCCGAGACCAAAACCGCCGATGTCACGGTCAAGACCGTACGTCTGGCTACCGTAGGTGGTGAGACCGTGGTCTACGTGACCGCCGAGGACGGCATTGTCTACCGAGGTAGCCTGGCCACCGACGAGTCCCTCATCCTTATCACTGAGGGGCAGACTCTGACCGTCGAGTACAGCGATACCGAGCACGAGAAGATCCGTGCCATCGCAAGCTGGAGTGAAAAGGTGCAATAAACAACCGAAAATAAATGGATTTAGGTGGCTCATGTAATGTGGGCCACCTTTTTTGATACAAAAGGAAAAATTCTGTTCGGTGAGAAATGGACTTGACAAAATACGGACGGAGATATATAATATAGTTATGAAATGTGTGGCAACGGATATCAGCGAAGCAGGAAGGAAGAGTCTATGAAAAAGGTTGGCATTATTACGCACTATCACGGAAGTTGTAATTACGGGGGGCTATTACAAGCCTATGCCCTATGCCGTGTGTTAACTGACAATGGAATTCCCTGTGAGCAGATCTCGTACGATATGACAAAAGATCACAGAAACGCGAATGCTTCCCGAATTGCCAAGATTTCCTATTATGCCCGTCGTCCCCTCCATTTGGTGAAGAGGATGCTTGGAGAAATCCAACGAAACTATGTGTGCCGAAAAATTCCGCTGGAACAGTTGTGCGAGCGAAGACGTGCGGTGTGTGCCGACTTTCGAGATCAGATTCCCCATAGCTCCACCGTATATACTGAATTGACCATCTCGCAATGTGTGGAGGAGTACACTTCTTTTATTACGGGTTCCGACCAGGTTTGGAATCCCGATTGGTATTGTTCCCCGTATTTTTTGAATTTTGTGCCGAGTCAGATCCCCAAATTGGCTTATGCCGCCAGTTTGGGACAGACGGTATTGAGCGAGACAAGCCGTGAAATATTCCGCCAGAGTTTATCCGACTTTCGGGCGGTCTCGGTTCGTGAACGTGAATCTGTGGAATTAATACAGGGAGTATGTCCTGTATCGGTGCAGTGGTGCCTGGACCCGACCATGCTCCTAACGAGGGAACAGTGGGACGAGATCTGTTCTCCGCGAGTTGTGGAGGAGGCGTATGTCCTGTGCTATTTCCTGGGGGCAGGCAGACCTATGCGAAAGGCTGCCGCAGCATACGCACGGCGGCACGGTCTGCGTCTGATAACATTACCCTACCAAACGCATGCCACTCGGAAAGACCCCCTGTGTGATTACTCCTTGGGAGATGAGCAGTTGTTTGAGGTCGGGCCGCAGGATTTCGTATCCTTGATCAAACACGCTGCTTGTATTTTCACCGACAGTTTCCACGCCGCTGTTTTCTCCAGCCTGTATGAAAAAATGTATTTCGTTTTTGAAAGAGGAGGGTCAAAGGGGATGATCGCGCGTATCCATACTCTGGCCGACTTGTACGATGCCCGTCACCGTATTTGTGAAGGGAAGGAGGATTTCGATACCATCCCCCCCATCGATTACGTTACCTATACGCCCCTGCTGGAATGCCATCGTAAGGATTCGATGCAATTCTTGCTGGATCATCTAACTTAAGCTGAAAGGCTTTGTTTCTACATGAAATCAAACATCAATCAACTGAAAGCAGGTTCGATTCTTTCCTACTTGCAAATGTTTTGCAGGCTGATCATCGGTCTGTTTTACACGCCGCTCATGCTTCGCCTGCTGGGACAAAACGAGTACGGTTTGTACAACACGGTGTCTTCTACCATAGGGATGTTGAGCATTTTGACTCTGGGATTCAACAGCAGTTATATTCGATATTACTCGAAATATCAAAAAGAAAATAATCAGGACGCGATCCATCGGTTGAATGGTCTGTATCTGTTGATTTTCTCCGGTCTGGGTCTCATCGTTATGGCATGCGGACTGTTTCTGACGACCAATCTGACCTATGTGTTCGACGAGGGCTTGACGGCTTCGGAGTATGAGATCGCTCGTGTTCTGATGATTTTGATGACGGTGAATCTGGCCCTATCTTTTCCTGCCAGCGTATTCACTTCCATCATATCCGCTCAACAGAAATTCATTGTGCTGAAGCTTTTGGGGATTATCAAAACGGTTCTTGTTCCCCTTTTATGTGTTCCGGTGCTTCTTATGGGGTACCGCTCCATTGCCATCGTTGTTATGTCGGTTGTACTGACGCTGGTGACGGATCTTCTTTATGTTTACTATGTGTTTGCTGTCCTGAAACAGAAATTCGTTTTCCGTGGTTTCGAGTCGGGACTTTTCAAAAGTCTGTTCGGATTTACTTTGTTTATTACCATCAACATGATCGTCGAACAGATCAATAATAACATGGATAAGTTTTTGCTTGCAAGGTATCAGGGAACGGCAACTGTAGCGATCTATTCCCTTGGCTCAACTCTTTATCTGTACTATATGATGTTCTCCCAAGCCATTTCGGGGGTATTTGCACCCAGAGTACACCGTCTGGTGTTGGATACGGCCGGAGATGTTCCGCGGCAAAGGCAGGAGTTGACCGCATTGTTTACCAAAGTGGGGCGGATCCAGTTCCTCATTCTGGCGCTACTCGCAAGCGGAATTATATTTTTCGGAAAGCCCTTTATTCATGTATGGGCAGGAGACGGTTATGAAGAGTCTTACTATGTGGCTCTGCTTTTGATCCTGCCTTCCACCATTGCATTGATGCAGAACATTGGTATTGACATTCAACAAGCCCAAAATCGCCACCAATTCCGCAGTATTGCCTACCTGCTCATGGCGATGGTCAATCTGGGCCTTACGCTCCTGCTTTGTCAACGATATGGTGCAGTCGGTGCGGCAGTGGGTACGGCTCTTTCACTGCTCCTTGCCAACGGTCTTATGATGAATATCTATTACCATAAACGCTGCAATATCCATATGCCGACCTTCTGGAAAAATATTCTGAGGCTTTCCCTCGGCTTGATCCCTCCCATGATCGTGGGAATCCTTCTGCATCTGTTTGTAGCCATAACCTCTGTTTGGATGTTGCTGGTTTGCATAATTGGCTATTCCGCCGTATACGTCATTTCCATGTGGCTCTTCGGCATGAATCGGTTTGAAAAAGAACTGATTACCAAACCCTTGAAAAGGATGTTCAGAAAATGATCCGTATTGAGAATAAAGCTCTTTGCACCGGCTGCCGTGCTTGCGCCGAGGTTTGTCCCCGTTCCTGCATTACAATGGAGGTTGACAAGGAGGGATTTCTCTACCCCCACGTGGAGGAGAAAGCCTGTGTCGATTGTGATCGGTGTGTACAGATTTGTCCGGTGTTGGCTCAACAGGGAAAAAGGATGGAGAAGCCGGGGCATGAAGAGGCTTATGCGGCTTACACGAACCATCCAGCCATACAACTCACCAGCTCGTCGGGAGGCTTGTTCACCGAATTTGCGACGTATGTGATTCAGCAAGGCGGTGTTGTGTTCGGCGTTGCCTTGGATGAGGCTTGTCATGCGGTACACTGTTATGCCGAGACAGAAGAGGAGCTTGTCCAATTCCGAGGCTCCAAATATATGCAAAGCGTGATCGGCACAGCCTACCGCGATGCCAAGACCTTTCTGAATGCAGGAAGATGGGTGCTGTTTTCGGGTACCCCCTGCCAGATCGCGGGACTGATGAGTTATCTGGATCGACCATACGAGCGTTTGATCACCCAAGATCTAATCTGTCACGGCGTGCCGTCTTCAGCGGTCTGGGACTCTTATGTGGCATCCAAGAAAAAAGGAAAATTGACCCACGTGACTTTTCGCGATAAAACATATGGGTGGTCTGCTTTCTCCATCGTTTGTCACTATTCCGACGGTACGAAGGATTCCGCACGATCGCTTGATGACCCCTATATGCAGGTGTTTTTGAAGAATTATTGTCTTCGTCCCTCTTGTTATGCCTGTGCGTATAAGGGAAAACACCATACGTCAGACTTGACATTGGCGGATTTTTGGGGGATCGATCAGGTTGCTCCGGATATGAACCACGGTGCAGGTACCTCCTTGGTTTTGATTCATACCGATAAAGGGCGTGCTCTGTATCGGGAGATCCTGCAGAGGATCACCGCCAAAGAGGTGGATTATGATGTTTCGACGCGGCTGAATCCCGTCATGTACGAGCCCGCCTATAGACCCGCCAAACGGGATGCGTTTATGGAAACGGTGATATCTGAGGGCTTTGCGAAAGCCTATCGGCGATACGCGCGTCCCTCTTTCCCTATCCGGTTGAAACGAAAGATTCGCCGCCGACTGGGACTGATCAAACGCCGGATATTGAAACAGAAGTAGATCAAAAACGCGAAGCAAGTGATAAGCCTGCTTCGCGTTTTTGTTATATGAGAATGGGTCAAGTGCTTGTTAAGGTCAAAACTCTACCGTAAATGCTTCTCCTACAGGTATAGCGTACTCTTTGCCCTTCAGGATCAGAGTGCCGCCCGCGCGGGTGGTGGTGACGGTGCAGGTGTGGGCATCCATCTTGACGGTCACCTCGTCGCCCTCGGGGAGGGGAACCTTGCCGTCGATGTGCTTGTACATACCGCGGTTGGGCTCTACGGCGTAGGTCTCGTAGCCCACCGAGGTGGGGTAGACACCCAGACAGTAGCGTCCAAGCAGATAGATGGGACCGCCGCCCCAGGCGTGGCAGAGGGAGCAACCGTACTTCATGCCGTACATGCCGTAGTGCTGGATGCCGACCTGCTCGGGGAGGTACTGCTCCCAGATGGAGGTGGCGCCCAGGGACACCATGCCGCCCCAGTAGGATTCGATCTTCTTCTGTACCGCCGACAGCTTACCCATTTTGCCGAGGGCGCAGAGCTCGAAGAACTCGAAGTAAGGCGTGGTGATCTGGGTGATGGCATCATTCTCCAGCACCATGCGGGTGATCTTGCGGGCGCGCTTCTCGGAGACGAAGTCGTACATGATGGCGAAGATGTTGGCGTGACGGGTGATGTTTTCCTTACCCGTGGTGTAGCAGTCCACGAATCCGCCGCGATCCTCCCGCCAGAAGTCCCGCATGATGTTGCGCTTCAGCTTGTCCGCCGCCTTGCGGTAACCGTCGCCGTCCAGCCCCACCAGCTTGGAGAGGGAGGCCATGGCATTGCGGCACTGCCAGAAGAGGATCTGCTCGGCGCAGAGGTCACCGCCCTTGTCGATGTCCGACCAGTCGATGAAGATCCAGTCGCCGGGACGGTGGCATACGTAGCCTTCCTCGTTGATACGTCCCTCAATGAAGTCGTACAACGCCTTCAGGCGGGGGTAGTAGACCTGAATGAACTGCTTGTCGCCGGTGGCGAAGTAGTACTCGTACGCACCGATGATGAGGTACATGGAGTAGTCGTTGATGGTGTTTACGTGCTGCTCGTAGGGGGGCTTACCCAAGAGCGCCACAATGGTGCGCTTGGTGATCTCGGGGTCGAAGAAGAGGTAGTTGTTGGCTTTATAGGACTGGTAAGCGTCTCCCGACCAGCACCAGCGATCCCGCTTGATGCCGTCCAGGAAGAACTCGCGGGAGTTCAGATGCAGGGTGTAGGCACAGATGTCCCAGATCTTCTTCACGTCGCGGCGGTTGCAGGAGAAGGAGGCTCTATCCTCCAGGGGCAGATACTCGTAATCTGCGATGACACCCGTAGGCTCCTTGCCGTCGGACTTCACGCAAATATAGCGGAAGGCACGGGGGGCGAGGTCGTAGTGGGTCTTGCCGCTGACGGTCTCACGGATGAGGGCTTCGGCAGGGTCGGTGGCCTCCTCGGCGGACTCGCCGTAGACCACGCGGATGGCGGCGGCGGGATCAGCGTCAAAGCGCACCACGCCGAACATTTCGCGGCCGAAGTCGTAGAGCTTGCCCTCGGCGGTGTTCGTGACCTTCACCGCCTTGCGGGTCTCGTAAGCGAAGGGGAAGACCGTGGGATCGTCCTCGGGGGAGGTGTAGGCGTCCCAGGTGCCCACAGGGATGGGGCCGCCCGCCAGATGGTCGCAGACCCAGGTGGAGTCGGTGACCAGATACTTGGAATTGATGTAGATGCAGGGGAAGCCCTCTTGGGCGAGGATGACCACGCGAGCCACGTGATCGCCTGCGGGGACTTCAATATCGGTGTTGGCGGCGTAGCGCACGTTATCAATGGTCAAATATGCCTTATGGGGCGTGACGAGACGGACGGTATTGGTCTCGTCGGAGTGGTAGGCCTTGGCAAAGCTGGCGGTGGGGTAGGGCGCGGACAGCGACCAGAAGCAGGGGTACTCCACCCCGAACTCCTCGCGGCGGGAATGAAGCTTCATGCTGTGGTACAGTTCGAAATCGCCGTTGTACCAGATCCATTGAGCCTTGGACATATGTAAATACCTCGTTTCATACGGATTTGTACGGGTTGAAAACCATCTTGACCGTACAGGAATACTATACCATATTTTGGGGGATTTTGCAAGGGATTTGGGGAGATTTCATCACAGAAATCCAAGAATTCAATCAGCCATTGACTTTTCGGTAATCAATGGCTGATTGACAGGAGCTTGTTTATCGTGTATAATGAAGGCGTCAATCGTCAAGCAGGGAGGACACATAAATGAATATCAAGATCGGTTCCACTATTCGCCATCTGCGTAGCAAGGCCGGGATCACCCAGGAAAGTCTTGCCGGCCATTTGGGCATATCCGTTCAGGCTGTGAGTCGCTGGGAGTCCGAGGCGTGCTATCCCGACCTGGAATTCATCCCCGCCATTGCCGCCTATTTCGGTGTATCCACCGATCTGCTGTTGGGGGTGGATGCGCTTCACACCAAGGAGGCGGTGGAGGCGTGCCGTCTTGCCTGGACAAAGGCTTTCAAGAATGCCGAGCATGAACGAGCCCTGGAGATCGTCAACCGGGCGCTCCTGGCCATGCCCACGAATTACGAGCTGATGCTCATGAAGGGGAAATCTCTGTTCACCCTGGCCGCGATGGCCGAGGAGGCGGGAGACGGCGAGGGAATGCAGGCATACTTCGGTGAAGTAGCCGACTACCTGTACGCCATTCTGCGGGGATGCAATGACGGCACGGTGCGTTTTGAAGCGCTGCAATGGGTATTCATGATGGAATACTACAAAGGGAACATGGCTAAAACGACCGAGCTGATCGCAGAATTTCCTGCGGTGAATTGCACGAAAAATGCCATGCTATATCGGTTTCCGTCGGATCCGTCCAAGGCAGTGGAATATGCCCGCACTTATCTGCAAGAGCTTTTCTTTGAATTCTTATACTGCGCGAGGGAACTGTCGAAAAATCAGGCCTTGTGTGATGCGGATCGTATCCAACTCCTGGAGGGGATGCTGTCCCTGCTCCCGACCGTGATAGGCGGTGAGGAATACGGGGAATTTGAGTTCATGCTGGATCCCATTTATCAAGATCTGTATGTGCTGACGGGGAATGAAGCCTATAGTGAAGAAGTGGGGCTTCATGCGCAGAAATATGCGGCTCTGCCCGAGGAGTATGTGTATCGGTCGGTATTTTTGAATGGAGTCGTGTTCGATCACAAGAATGCCATTCATTCGATAGATGGAACCGACCAGTAACTGAATAGGCAAAAAAACCATCTCGCATCGAAGCCGGGAAATGCCCCATCGGCTCGATCGGATGGTTCTTTTTTTATATCAATCAAGTAGGGTAAGGCTTTCCGTCAGAATTCTTTCATCAGCGCGAGAATATCCTCCCGCACAGCCAACCCCCCCGCACAAGCCGTAGCCCCGCCCGCGGCCAGCCCCAGCTTCAGCGCGTAGTCATAGCCCTTATCCACGCCCGCCAAAAAGCCCGCGACCATGGAATCCCCCGCGCCGACCGTGTTGATTGGGATAATGGGGTGTGCGGGACGGCGGTGATAGGTACCGTGCTCGTCCAGAAGCAGGGCCCCGTCTGCGCCCAGGGAGACCAGTACGTTGACAGCGCCCTGCTGTTGCAATTGGGCGGCGGCCTTTCGCAGATCATCATCCGTGGGCAGCGCCCGTCCCAAAATCCCCTCCAGCTCGGCGCGATTGGGCTTGATGAGGAAGGGGCGGTAGGGAAGTACCGCCGTGAGTAGCTCTCCTTCTGCGTCCACCGCAAAGCGGATGCCCCGTCCCGCAAGATGCTCCATGATGCGGCTGTAGGTATCCTTGGGGAGCGAGGCGGGAATGCTCCCCGCCAGCACCAGGGTATCCCCTTCCGTGAGGGTATCCAGCTTGGCCATCAGCGCGTCCATGCAGGCCTGCGGAATAGCAGGCCCCGCCGCATTGATCTCGGTCTCCCGCGCTCCTTCCTGTTCGGTTTTGAGTTTGACGTTGATGCGGGTCAGCCCCTCGGGGAGTTGGATAAAATCGGTACGAATGCCCGATTCGACCAAGTGCACCGCTAAGGCCTCCCCTGTGAAGCCTGCAACAAAGCCGAGGGCGGTATTCTCCACCCCCAACTCTCGGAGCACGCAGGATACGTTGATACCCTTGCCGCCGAACTGTACCTCCTCGGTGACGGTGCGGTTGGTCTTGCCGGGGGTTAGCACAGGCAGGCGCATGACATAGTCAATGGCCGGATTGAAGGTTACGGTGTAGATCATATCGGTACCTCGTTTGGAATTTCAAATTTGGTTTTGTCGAAGAGCGGGGGAACGGCCTCCGGCGTCCAAGAACCTTTTTGAAAAAAGGTTCTTGGATCTCCAAAAACTTTTATAGTATAATGATTATTTTGTTAAAGGTTTTTG
>JAZSBH010000007.1:0-3669 GCA_045602325.1 Eubacteriales bacterium
TGCCGAGCAAGCTCGGCGGTTCGCCCGATTCTCTCAACCGTTTCGAGCGACATGCAGAGCTTGCTCGGCATGTCGCCCCTACGAATCCAAGGAGAGGTTGCCCTCATCACACAACATTTTGGAGGTTACATATCAATGTCTGAAAATCTCACTCCCAAAAAGATCCTTTTCGTCGGCGCCGAGGTCATGCCCTTCGCCGCTACGGGCGGTCTGGGCGACGTCATGGGCTCCCTGCCCGCGGCTCTGCATGCCAAGTATGGCGAGAACGCCGACGTCCGCGTGATCTGTCCTCTGTATGACAAGATTCCCGCCGCCACCGTGGAGACCATGAAGACCGAGGCCGTTTTCAATCTGAAGCTGTCCTGGAGAAATCAGTACTGCGGCATCCGCTCTTTGGTAAAGGACGGCGTCACCTTCTACTTCGTGGACAACGAGTACTACTTCAAGCGGGGTGCCTTGTACGGTCACTTCGACGACGGTGAGCGCTACGCCTACTTCTGCCGCGCCGTGCTGGAAATGATGGAAAAGCTGGACTACTACCCCGACATTCTCCACGCCAACGACTGGCAGTCCGCCCTCTCGGTGGTCTACCTCAAGACCGAATTCGGTTTCCGCAACGATCGCTACGCTGCCATCAAGACGGTATTCACCATCCACAACATTGAGTACCAGGGTCAGTACGACTTTGCCATGCTGCAGGACGTCTTTGACATTCGCCCCGAATACTATACCCTGATGAACTACGACGGATGCATCAACCTGGCCAAGGCCGCCGTGGACTGCGCCGACCGCGTCACCACGGTCTCCCCCACCTACGCTCAGGAGATCATGACCCCCGCCTACTCCCACCGTCTGCATTTCATCCTGGCCCGTCACAGCCGCAAGGTCAGCGGTATTCTGAACGGTATCGACCAGGTCTACTACAACCCCGCCGACGACAAGGAGATTCCCTTTGAGTTTACCGCCGAGGACACTACGGGCAAGGCCAAGGACAAGCTGGCCTTCCAGCGCGAGTACAGCCTCCCCGAGGACGCAGATGCCCCCATCATGGCTGTCATCTCCCGTCTCGCCGCCCACAAGGGCATTGATATCATCTCGGGTATGCTCCGCCACGTGCTGGAGATCCATCCCCGCGCCCAGTTCGTGGTACTGGGAACCGGTGAGGGTCAGTACGAGAACTACTTCCGCCAGCTCGAGCGAGACTTCCCCGAGCGGGTGCGCGCCTTCATCACCTACAACCGCGCCCTGTCCAAGAAGATCTACGCCGCCGCCGATATTTTCCTCATGCCCTCCAGAAGCGAGCCCTGCGGCCTGTCCCAGATGATCGCCTGCCGCTACGGTACCGTCCCCGTGGTGCGTGAGACCGGCGGTCTGTACGACTCCATCAAGCCCTACTATGAGGACTGCGAAGGCACCCACGGCAACGGCTTTACCTTTGCCAACTACGAGGCCTCCGAGCTGGAGGAGCGCACCTGCGCCGCTCTGGATCTCTATGAGAAGGAGCCCGAGAAGTTCGCCGCTCTGCGGTATCGCGCCCTCACCTCCGACTTCTCCTGGGATGCTTCGGCTGAGAAGTACATGGAGATGTATCAGAATATGTGAGAAGCGGAGAGTATCGCAGGGCTCTGCCCTGCACCCGGTCAAGGAACTTTTTGAAAAAAGTTCCTTGACAATCCTCAAAAACTTTCATACATAACGAAAAACAGAAAACCTACCGACGAAAAATCGGTAGGTTTTCTGTTTCTCCCAATACACGCACATCGTAGGGGAGGGGCAAGCCCCTCCTCTACGGAGGTCGATAGAGCCGCTCGGCAAATTGCACAATGCTCCCCTCTGGCGGCGGGAAGCCAAAAACAAACATCAAAAAACACGCGAAATCGGGGCAAAAACCGCCGAAATCGCGTGTTTTTTCGTGGGTCATTTTGCGGTCAGACCGTCATGTGGCCAGCCTTGTGCAGAATGACGAAGGGGGGGTATACCAATCTCCGACTAAAACCTTGACTTTCTGTAGGGGCGTTCTTTGAACGCCCGCGGGCGACCGCAGGTCGCCCCTTCCCTGGGTTTGCTCAATGTTTTTTTCAGAGAATAGTATTACCCGCCGTATTCGGTCTCCGCCATGGCACGGGCGCGGGTGAGCGCTTCGGCGTAGCGTGGGTCGTCCTTGACGCCGTCAAACCACGGCCAGTAGGCCAGCGCGGTTTGTATGTCCCCCTTGAGTTGCCAGAACAGCCACAGGTAAGGTGTCCAGACCGTATGCCCGTCGGCGAAGTGGATATGCACGATGGAATCGCTTCCATTCTTGTTGACATACACCTCCCCGAAGGCATCGGGGTTCCCTACCGCCATCAGCTTCCCCACAGGGATCCGATTCCACCGCTCGTACAGGGCAAAGGTCTTCTCCAGTAGTGCAAAGCCCTCCTCAAGCTTTCCGCTGCCGATCAAGGCTCCCGCGGCCTTCAGAGAAAACTCAGCGTAGCACCCGCACCAGGCCTCGGGAATACCGTTTTCATGGGCGCCGTCCACGTCAAACTGCTCGATGAGCCGCATTTTGTGCAGCTCCCATGCTACGGTCCGCTCGGGCTCGGAGAAGGTGGGCTCGCGGTCGTGGCCGTAGTACATCATACTGTTGCGGCCAAGGTACTGCATGAAAATGAGCAGATTGGTGGCGTTGCGCTCGCGGCGGTATTCATCCAAACGGTGTTGGAGCAAAAAGCGCTCCTCCCGCAGCTCTCCGATGGCAATGGCCTCCTGCCAGTTCAGCTCGCTCTTACTGATCTGATCGTCCAGCTCGCTGTCGGTGGCCGCATAGCAGATACGGTGGAGGGAGTCTCGGCGGTACTCCTCCTCGGTGCATCCGCTCATGATCTTGGCGTGTATTTCGAAAAGCAATTGCAGGTTCTCCTCGAGCACGTCCATGTTATAGACAATGGCCTCGCCCAGGCGGTGCATCACCTCAAAATTCTGGGGATATTTCGTATAATATTCCTTGGCCAGCTTCAGTTTCTTTTGCCAGCCCTCCTTGGAGAAAGGGATGCTCCACCACGTTTTTTCAAAGTTGTCTGCGTCCTCCTGCCGCGTGGCTTCATCGTTCCCGATCAGTTCGTCCACCGAAGTTTGAAAGAAATTCGCGATCCTGGGCAAAAGGGTAATGTCGGGGTATCCGTCGCCCCGCTCCCACTTACTCACCGACTGGGGGGATATCTGGATGGCTTGTGCCAGCTGCTCCTGGGTCAAGCCCTTTTCCAGGCGCTTCCCACGGATGCGTTTTGCAAACAGCAGTTCCATATGATTGTCTCCTTTATGATTTGATAAACGGATACAGTGGCCTCTGTCCGCTATTATGATACCATAATTTCTCTTGGCCGTCAATAACCGCGGACGACAGAAAAAAACTACCGACGGTAGAATTTTTCTACCGTTCGGCTCGGCAATATCGCTCTCTGATAAAAAGATCGTTCACGATTCAGCGCCTTTCAAATTGGTATTTGTTGGTCTGTTGGGCATATGTACTTTTCTTTCCGTGGCGAAAGAAAAGTACCAAAAGAACGCCCCGTAAGGAAGAAACCCACGGTTTCTTCCTTACGTATCCAACTTCCTAATGCGCGCACACATTTTGCTATACGCAAAATGTGTTGATCGCGCGAAAAGTCGCCAAGACCCGATTACCCG
>JAZSBH010000008.1:0-8530 GCA_045602325.1 Eubacteriales bacterium
GCAAGCTCGGTGACGGATGAGGAGAACAGATAGATAAACACCTTACGAGAGCATGGAAAAGTTGGGTGATTGCCCCCCAAGTATACTCCTTCCGTTCTCCTCATCCACCGCTGTCGCGGTCCCCCTTCCCCATAGGGGAAGCCTCACCAAGGTCGGTGCCAACCCACTGCTAAACTGCAATTTGCATATTCCCCCCTCTTCCGTCATAGGTTGTACCACGGGCGGGACAACCCGTTCACGGAAACGAAAGGAAGATGTTATGCTCAATCATACATCAGGTCGCCGCGGCTCTTTCGCAGCGCGACGCTTTGCCATCAATGCCCTCCTTCTCATCGCCGTCAACCTGTTCATGCGGACGGTGGGTGTATCCTTCAACGTCTACCTGTCCAACCGGGCAGGGGGCGAGGTCATGGGGCTGTATTCCCTGCTCTTCGGGGTCTACGGGCTGGCCATAACTCTTGGGAGTGCGGGCATCAATCTGGGCACCACCCGTCTGGTGGCCGACGTCATGGGGACCTTCTGCCCCGTGGGGGAGGGGAGGTCGGTAGCCGACACCTACGAGGGCGCGCCCTGCCGCTTCGCCATCCGAGGGGCTTTGCGGCGGTGTCTGCTGTATAGTCTGGTGTGCAGCTTTGGCGCTGGGCTTCTCATGCTCACCGCCGCCCCTATCATCGGGCGGGTATGGCTGAATGATACCCGCACCATTCTCTCCCTGCGGGTGCTGGCGCTGACCCTGCCCTCCATCGCGGTCTGTGCCTGCCTGAACGGCTACTTCACGGCGGTACGGCGGGTGGCTAAGTCAGCGGCGGTGGGCATCGGGGTGCAGTTCCTTCGCATTGGCTTTTGCGCCTACCTTCTGACCCTGTGGCTCCCCGAGGGTGTGGAGATGACCTGCCTCGCGCTGGTGCTGGGCGGGGCGCTGTCGGAGCTCTGCGGACTGCTTCTGACCGTCGGAGCCTACCTGCTTGACCGCCATCAGCACCTGTGGGTGAGATCAGGGGAGTCGCCCCCCTGTGCTTTGAGCAAGGAAAAAAACGCCACCGAGGGAGCTACCACCAAAAAGCTTCTGGGCATCACGGTGCCCGTCACCCTATCGGCCTGCCTGCGGTCGGGACTTCTGACCCTCCAGCACATCCTCATCCCCCGGGGACTCAAGCAGAGCGGGGCGAGCTGGGAGAATGCCCTGACCTCCTATGGGGTGCTCCACAGCATGGTGCTCCCCGTGGTGCTCTTCCCTTCGGCCTTCATTTCCTCCTTTTCGGGGCTGCTGGTTCCCGAGGTGGCGGAGTCCTGGGCGCGGGGGGATCGGGAGCGGGTATCCCGCCTGGCGGTCAAGATCATCACCCCTGCCCTGGTGTTCTCCTTCGGGGTGGCGGGGATCATGGCCTGCTTCGGCTTTGAACTGGGCGAGGCCATCTACGGCAGCCGCGAGGCGGGCATGTACATCCGTATTCTGGCCCCCCTCATCCCCATCATGTACGTAGACAGCTCGGTGGACGCCTTTCTCAAGGGCATGGGGGAGCAGGTCTACTCCATGAACGTCAATATCATCGACGCGGCGGTGTCGGTGCTGCTGGTGTGGCTTCTCCTGCCTCGCATGGGGCTGTGGGGATACGTGGTGGCCATTTACGTCACCGAGACCCTGAACACCACCCTGTCCCTCTATCGGATGCTCCGCATGAGCGCCATGCCCGTGTCGGTCTGGCAGCAGGTCTTCGGGCCCATCCTCTGCGTGACAGGAGCGACGGCGATCTGCCGCATCGGGGGGATCCTGCTCCACCAGCCCATCGGCGGGCGGGGGGAGCTGATCCTCCACATCGCGGTCTGCGTGGTCATCTACCTCATTTTCCTGGCGCTGACAGGGGTCTTCGGCAAGCGGGAATGGCGGGAGATGGGACGAATGCTGGGGGTAATGTAGAAAAAATGCAGTTTAGCGGTGGGGTGATGCCGACCTTCATGAGCCTTCTCCTGTGGAGAAGGTGGCACGGCGAAGCCGTGACGGATGAGGAGAACGAATCAAAAAACACCATACGGGGGTAAGGAAAAGTTGGGTGTTGACCCGATAAGTATTCTTCTTCCCGTTCTCCTCATCCACCGCTATCGCGGCCCCCCTTCCCCAAAGGGGAAGGCTCATGAAGGTTACCTGCACCCCACCGATAAACCCAAATTTGAAGCTCATCGTATGTAACCGCAAAGGGAGCCCGACGAATCGGTCTCCCTTTCCATTTGTGCGGTCTGCGGTTATACCTCGCTCGCGGCGGCCGCCTCACAGTCCTTGCGGTGGAAGCGGGAGATCAGCAGGAGGGCGGCGAAGTAGAGGATCACGGCAATAAAGAGATCGGAGATCAGATCCAACGCCATGACGAAGAGGCCGTCGGTATAGCCGCCGGTTATATAGAGGGTATACTGGTAGATCTGGTGCATAATGACGCGGACGGCAAAGATCAAAGCCGCCATCAGGAGAGCCGAGAGCTGGACGGGATTCTTCACCGACAAAAGGCGGGTGAAGGAGAACAGCGTTCGGGAAGACGGGGCGGATCCGGTCTCCGTAAGCAATGCCTCCGCCTCCGAAACGGCACGTCTTCGCTCATAGCGGCGCTTGACCAACAGCGTAAGGAGGATCACCAACCCATACTGCAGGATCTCCAGGAAATACAGAGCGCCGATGTAAGGAAGATCGAAGTGAAGAACCTCGGTAATGTCGGGAAGAGCGCCGTCCACGAGGGAGGTCATGAAGAAGTTTACGATAAATTTGGCCAGCGTGATCAGGGAAAAGGCAATCGGAATGCGGATGGACTGCTTCAGCCCTGCCTGCCAGACCGCGTAGAGTGCCGCGGGGTAACACACGGCAAACACCGCCAGATCCATGAGTCCTTCCTCGGTGAGATAGTAGAGAAGATAGACCCACCACGCCTCGGCGTAAACGATATCTGACGCAAACTGAATATAAACGGGTGCCAGCACGAAGGAGCTGACCGCAAAGCAGATCGCCGACACAAGAACGGTCAGCCGACACATACGGCGCACGATCGGGCGGGGATCCAGGGTGTTTTGATCCATATCAGAACGACCTTTCATATGTAAAATACAATATCCTATATAGTATACCTGAAAATCGTGAACATTTCAAGGGGATAGACCGAACATTTTGGAAATTATTTGCCAAAGCTCTCCAAAAAGGCGGCACGCAGAGCAGAAAAGTCCACGGCCGTCCCTTTCGCGCTCTGCTCGGCACCAATGCTTTGCTTGGATGCCTCCACCACCGCCCCGAATACGGGGGGCGCTGTGGCTACGGTGATCTTGGCGGGAACGGCATGATCCAAAAAGGACGCCACCAAGGGCGGCCAGAAGTCCGCTTCCTTCTGACTGATCCCACCGCCCATGACCACGGGGAGGTATGCCGTACCGGGGGTCATCCGGTCGGCCAGCCAATTCCACGCCGCCTCGATGTATTCGGCCAAAGCACGGGCGTTGCGGCGGAGAATGGCAACAGCCACGGGATCCCCCGCCTTGGCGGCTTCAAAGACGCAGGGTGCGCAGGCGGCGATGTAGGGCTTGCCTTCCCTATAAATATCGGTTATTTTGGTATGGACTTCCCCGCCCAGGCGGGCGGTGAGGAGTTCGGTGAGCCGGGTGGGCTCTCCCCGCCCGTCGTGGGCGCGAAGAACTGCCTCCAGGGCGTCACGGCCCATATCGTAGCCGCTGCCACCGCTGTCCAGGAGATATCCCCAGCCGCCGATGCGGATGAGCTCGTCACCGCGGCGCAGGAAGCAGGCACTGCCCGTGCCGCAGATGATGCAGGCGCCATCCCCCACGGGAAGCTCGCCTGACAAAAGGATCTGTACGTCCGAACGGATGCCCAGCGCCCCCACGGTGGGATAGACCTCCTGCAGGGCAGACGCCAGAGCGGGACCGTGGTTGATGCCCCCCGCGATGCCACCGAAGAGGGACACCTCGGGCAGGTCATCCGTGGACAAGCCGCCCTGATCCAACAGGGTATTCACAAGCCCTGTCAGAACCGAAACCGAGCCCGCTAGGGTCACGTCGTTGGGGTTGGAGGCGGTGCCGAAGGCATGGGCCAACACCCGTCCGCGAGTATCCGTGAGCACCCCCTCGGTCTTGGTGCCGCCGCCGTCAATTCCAATCAAATAGGTCATGGTATCCCTCCTTCGTTCGAAATATGCCCTCACGATTGACATACCTACATCATGATCGTACCACGCAGTCAATAACGTTTGGCATCCTGCAACAGATCAGCGGTTATCCGCATGATTCGTTCGGTATGCTGCGGGTAGCGCTTGCACACCCGCGAAAAGGAAGCATAGGATCTCGGAGAATGCCCGTGCAGATCACTTCCCAAGGCCACGATCCTTCCCTCCTCCATCCATCGAAGCAGGTATCCGGATCGGAACAGCTTTACGAGCGAACCGGTATTGATCTGACCATACAGCCCCATATCAAACAGCACCTCCACCGCATGGCGAGGGTAACGGTCCACGTGGGCCAGGATCGGAACCAGTCCCTTTTTCACGATCCTTGAGACAGTATGGATCAACTCGGTATCCCACATATCATGAACGAACGGCATCTCCAGCAAAAGAACGTTGGTGCCCTCCATGCAAAGATCCGCAAGCCCATCCATCTCCTCCATCCCCCGGCAGATCAGCACTTCGGCGGCCGGGATAATGGCGGGACGGGGAACACCGACGGCAGCCTTCAAAAGCCACCCCATGCTTTTCCGACGGTTTTCCAAAAAAGTAGCGGGCAGAATATCCTGGGGGTAGAAATGAGAGGTGGCACACACCGTATGCACACCGGTTTCTTGCATCAGCGCAAGCTGATGCAAGGCCATGTCGGTGTGTGTGGAGCCATGATCCATGTGCGGAAGAATGTGCGCATGAAAATCGATCCACTCCATCATACTGTGTTCCTTTCATTTTCCTTGGATATTCCGCCCACTTCAAAGGGGGAATTTATGACCTGTCCGCAGTGGGTTCCGCGGTTTCCTCCGAGACGGTCTTTTTCTCGTCGGGTTCATCCTCGTAGTCGTCGCCGTCGTCATACTCATCGTATCGGCTCGTGTCATACAGGCTATCGTAATCACGGCGATACTTATCGTAATCGAACTGACGGTAGTCATTGTTCTTATAGCCGCGATAACGGTATTTGACGTAACCCTTATAGTATCGGTTTTTGTAGTAATCACCGGACTTGATATCAATATCGTTCAGAATGAAGCCCGCAAAAGACGCACCAAATCCCTCCATGGTCTCACATGCGATCTCGATCATGCGGCTATCCGAATACCCGGAGCGGACTACAAACGCATAGCCCGTCAACAGCTCCGATATCACGCCGGCATCGGCGACCTCACAGATGGGGGGCAGATCAATGAACACGAAATCATAATGCTTCTTGGCGTATTCGATCAGATTCTTCATTTGGCGGGACGCGAGCAATTCTGCCGGATTGGGCGGAATGCGTCCGCTGGTAATGATATCCAGATTCTCGTAGCCCGCCGAACGCATATAGATATTTTCAATGGGACATACACCGGCCAGCAATTCACTCATACCGTTGATGGAGTTGTCCAGGTCGAAAATACGATGCTGAACGGGGCAACGCAGGTCGCAATCGATCAACAGGACGCGCTTATTGATCTGGGCAAAGGACACAGCCATATTTGCCAGGATCATGGATTTACCCGCACTCACGTAGGCGGAAGTAATACCGTAAACGGCGCATTCCTCTCCCTTGGTGGTGTAGCACATATTAGTACGCAGATGCTTGAACGCCTCTGTGATCGCGAAAGAGGTTTTGGGGTTCAGCAGACGCTCCTTATAGTCACGGTCAGACAGAACGTTCCCCTTGTCGGAATACTTTTCGTAGGATTTTTTGTATCCGTACTTTTTCCCTTTCGTCCGAGACACCTTCCCCGCACCATGACTCTCCCATGTGGGGATCTGTCCGATAATGGGAATAGCAAACCGATTTTTCAGTTCTTCTTCGGAATAAATGGTGTTGTCAAAATAGGTGCGAAGGAACGCGATCAGATAGACAAGAACGGCTCCGAAAAAGCAACCGATCATGGTAAACAGGGTCACGTTGCGCCCGGTATGGATGATGTTGTTCTCATTCACTCTGGTAATGGCCTTGGCAACGCTGGCAATGCTCTCGGCACCGAGCGTATTCTCGATACCAAAATAGTAGTCCATGGTGACGGGGATGGTACGCTCCACCGCCTGTGCCACGTCAAGAACCATATCCTTATTGACATTGGTGATGTACACCGTCACGATCTGACCGTCCACCATGACATTGAGCATACCCTTCACATACATTCTAGAATAGATGGCATACTGCTCGTCGTGAGAGACCAGGTCATCGATGATATTTCCCAACGCACGATCCTCACGGATCAGCGTAGGTGCGCTATAAGCGATATTGGCGGCTCCGTTTACGTCGCTGGAGTTTGCGGTAACGTAATACTCACCGGTGGAAGGGTTCTTTGCCAGACTCACCGTATTGAATATAAATTTCACTTCAGCCGTATAGTAGGGACTGGCGGTCACATACCGAAGCAAGCCGAACAGACCGCCCATCAGAACAGCGATGATCAATATACGAATGATGTTGACCTGAAGCACCTTCAAAAGAAGATGATAGTCAACCTGATTGATCTGTTTGTTTTTTATGATCGTTTTCTTTTCCGATTCCATTTAAACCAATTTCCTTTCATGATTCAGCGAATCCGTGCTCCTACGGACCGATCAATGACATCGTCGAAATGTGTCTCATAATATTATACACATATCCGCGTCATTTGTCAAGTGGTTTGCAGGAATGTTCACACAAACGCTATAACAGAGCCACAACATTGTTGACAAAAAGACGCCCCGCCGCAGCGGAGCGCCTTTCGGTTTATGGGAACAGGAATTACTTGTTGCCGCCTGCGAGCTTCTCGATCTCGGCAGCGAAGTCCTCTTCTCTCTTCTGGATACCCTCGCCCTTCTCGAAACGGCAGAAGGAAGCGATGGCGATGTTACCGCCCAGCTCCTTGGCGGTCTTGGCGACGTACTGACCGACGGTCATGTCGTCTTCCTTAACGTAAGCCATATCCACCAGGCAGTTCGCCTCGTAGAACTTGCCCAGCTTACCCATGATGATGCCGTCCAGAACCTTCTCGGGCTTGCCGGCCATCTTGGGATCGTTCGCGAGCTGAGTCTTGATGATGTCCTTCTCGGACTCGATCACGGAAGCGGGAACGTCATTGCGGGTCAGGTAAGGAGTGGGGTATGCACCGATCTGCAGAGCGATGTTCTTTGCGAAATCGGCAAAGCCGTCCTTGTCGCCGCAGTCAGTGTCGAACTTAGCGATAACGCCGATAGAGCCGGCACCGTGGATATAGGTAGCGGTCAGACCCTCAACCAGAGCGAAGCGGCGAATGCTCAGCTTCTCACCGATCTTGAAGATCTGCTCCTTCAGCTTCTCGTCAACGGTCACGCCCTCATCGATGTACTGAGCAGCCATGAGCTCCTCAACGTTTGCGGGCTTGGCAACCAGGATGGTCTTCAAGAGGTTCTTGACGAACTCCTGGAAGGACTCGTTCTTAGCCACGAAGTCGGTCTCGGAGTTAACCTCGATCATAGCGGTCAGGTCGCCTTCCTTCATGATAGACACGATACCGTCAGCGGCGATACGGTTTGCGATCTTGGATGCAGCCTTCAGCTCACCCTTCTCACGGAGCAGCTTGATAGCGGCCTCAAAGTCGCCCTCAGCCTCAACGAGTGCCTTCTTGCACTCCATCATACCGATACCGGTCTGCTTACGCAGCTCGGCAACGTCCTTTGCGGAAATGTTAGCCATTATTTTTTACCTCTTCAGATATATTTTCGGGATGCGGAAGTGAGCCGTGAATTACTCAGCGGCCTCAACGGTCTTGACGGGAGCCTCTGCGGTCTGCTCGCCCTGACGGCCCTCGATGACGGCGTCAGCCATGACGGAGGAGATCAGCTTGATGGCGCGGATCGCGTCGTCGTTACCGGGGATGACGTAGTCGGCGTCATCGGGATCGCAGTTGGTGTCCACGATGGCGATTACGGGAATACCCAGCTTCTTGGCCTCGAGAACAGCGATGTGCTCCTTGTGGGGGTCAACGATGAAGATAGCGTCGGGCAGTCTCTCCATGGTCTTGATACCGCCGTAGGACTTCTCCATGTCGAAGATCTCCTTCTGCAGACCTGCAACCTCCTTCTTGGGGAGCAGATCGAAGGTGCCGTCCTCCTGCATCTTGTTCAGACCGTTCAGGCGGTTGATGGAGCGCTTGATGGTCTTGAAGTTGGTCAGCATACCGCCGGGCCAACGGACGTTCACGTAGTACATACCGCAACGCTCGGCCTCTTCCTTGATGGCCTCGGCTGCCTGCTTCTTGGTACCGACGAACAGAACGGTGCCGCCCTGTGCGGAGAGGTCACGAACAAAGTTGTAGGCCTCCTCGAACTTCTTAACGGTCTTCTGCAGGTCGATGATG
>JAZSBH010000009.1:0-24932 GCA_045602325.1 Eubacteriales bacterium
TTCTTGGCCGCCGGAGGCCGTTCCCCCGCGCTTCGACAAACCCAAATTTGAAGAAAGGAGTCTCCGCTATGCTCATCACTGTCAACGGTCTTATTACCCGTTCCTATGCTTCGGGGGATCACGACCGTCTTGTACACATGATCACCGAAGACCGCGGACGCCTGGCCGTAATGGTCAAGGGCGGGAACTCCAAGCGGGGCAGTCCTGCCGCCGCCTGTACACAGCTCTTTACTTACGGAAACTACGAGCTGTACAGCGGAAACGGCGGGGACATCTACTGGTATCGGGGCGGATCGGTGCTCAATACCTTCTACAACCTCTCGGCCAACCTCCCTCGCATGGCTCTGGCGGCTTACCTTTGCGACGTTGCCTCTGAGCTGACCGATAAGGACGCGGGAGAGAACGAGACAGCCGATCTTCTGCGAATGCTGCTCAACTCCCTTTACACCCTGGATAAGGGAAGTAAATCTCCTGCCATTGTAAAGGGGGTCTTTGAACTCCGCGCCGCCGCCATGATGGGTTACCAGCCTAATCTCATGGGTTGCGCGTTCTGCGGGGAGGTCTACCCGGACGAGGCTTACTTCGACATCATGAACGGACGGATCATCTGCGCTGACTGCCAGACAAAACGCAATCGCCTCCAAGGCCGTTTTCTCGGCGTGGAGGAAGCATTGGGCGAGCGGAGTATTATTTGCCCGGTGTCTGCTTCGGTGCTGGCGGCCATTCGCTATGCTCTGACTGCTCCCGATCAGAAGATTTTTTCCTTTGTCCTCAAGGACAAGGAAGAAGAAAATGCCTTTGATCGTGCTTCTGAAACTTTTCTGCTCAACCAACTGGAGCGAGACTTTGAAACTTTGCATTTTTACCGTTCCGTGGCGGACTGAATCCATATCTGAAAGGAAGCCTGCTATGAACTTACGCCTATATAGATTCCGTCTTCGCACAGCAGGGATCCTGCTGCTGGCTATACTCCTGCTGTTGCAGTCTTTGGCCGCCTGCCGATCAGTGTCCGAAATCCCTGCCGTTACGACGGAATCCGTCAATACCGTGTCTGCTATGCCCGAGACCCGGGAACCGCAAGGGGCGCTGACTCTGGAGCAGGGAACTGCCCCCGCCGAATCCGAGGTACAGGTTCCCGTGTTTGAACTGCAAGACGGTGTGAACTATTCTGCCCTTCTCATCACCTCCTACTACGCCACGGGCAATGTGGCGGGGGACGCCCTGGTGGACGCCTCTTACGTGGAGCTTTATAATAACTCGGATGCCCCCATTTCTCTGGCAGGGGTGTCTCTGTATGTGTCCGATCAGGGCGGGAGCTTTACCGAGTACCGTTTCCACGAAGGGGATACCATCTCCGCCGAGGGGTATTTTCTGGTGCGCGGGCGGGACGCCAACGGCATTACCACCGACGCCTTGACGGTGGAGCACTACGACCGCCTGTTTGCCACCCTCTCCCCCGATCCCAAGAGCACCCGCTTGGTGCTGGCTCCGGCGGGGTGCAGCCTGCCTGCGGACAAGCCCTTGGCCGAGATCGACAGCATTTTTGCCTACGTCACCTCCCATGCCCCGGACGCGTCGGACGAGTACCACTACATCGACAGCGCCTCGGTGAATAAGGTCATTCGCAAAAAGGCCTGTACCGACAAGGTGGATTATCAATCCATTAACCTGACGAAAGCCTCCTGGACCGTCCTGTCCCAGATCCGTCCCCACACGACCAAGGGCGACGTAAACACCTCTGTTCATACCCAAATTGATGAGGTGGTCTTCTCCCATCCCGGGGGCATTTACAAGGAAGGCTTTGATCTGATCTTGACCGCCCCCGAGGGCTATACCGTCTACTTCACCATCAACGACACTGACCCCCGCGCCACCTCGCCCATGCGGTATACTACACCCCTTCATCTCAAGGACACCACCGAGATGGCCTGGGGCAAGCTCACGGCCAAGAGTGCCACCTACATGGGCTCCCAGTATAACCCCGTTACCTCCACCTTCCCGGGCGCGGCGGTCATCAAGGCCTACGCCGTCCGAGAATCTGACGGTGCGATGACACCCCTGACCACCCAGACTTACTTTATCGGTGAGATGTATTCCGAATGGGACGTGGATATGGTTAGCGTCTCAGTCAATTCCGACGACTTTATCGGCAAGGACGGCATCTACAATACGCTCCGTACCGATGCTGACGGTGGCCACAGCCACATGCCCGCTTACGTGGAGTTTATCTCCCCCGAGGGAGAGGTGGTTCACATGGGCTGGTCGGAAATCGCCATGAACGGACGGGGATCCCTGGGCATGACCCAGAAATCCTTCCGCATCCTGCTCAAATCCACGGTCATGGAGACCGAGGATGTCCACGAAAATCTCAACACCCTGAACTACGATCTCTATAAGGAATACGCCTCGGTCACCCCTGACGGCGAGCGAGTCACCTGGTACCGCCATATCCTCCTCCGCAACGGCGGCGGCGACATGAGCGGCTCCACCATCTCCCGTTCCCACATCGGTGACGCCTACATCCAGCGATTGGACCGATTCCTCATCCCCGATATCATGGCCTACGCCCCCGTTATGACCTTTATCAACGGCGAGTTCTGGGGCACCTTCAACGCCCGTGATCGTATGGATCCCAAGTACTTTGAAGGGAAGTACGGCATTGCCGAGGAGGATTTCGCCCTCCTGGAGTGTCCTTATCCCCTCACCTTCGGCTGGAACGTGGATTTCACCACCGCCAACGGCGATCCCGCCGAGGCGACCTACTTTATGGAACTGGTCAATTTCTGTATGCAGAATAATATGTCGGTACAGGAAAACTACGACTACATCGCCGACCGCATCGACCTGGACGGGCTGATCGACCAGTATTGCGCCCAGATCTACCTCTGTTGCTCCGACTGGCCCAGCAATAACATCAAGGTCTGGCGCAACACCAACCCCGATCACCCCACCATGGATACAAAGTGGCACTTCACCATTGTGGACACCGACCACGGTGTGGGGCTTAATTCGGACATCTACACCAACCTCTGGGGTGTCATCAACGACGGCCCTGTGTTGTCTCGCATCGTAGGCCATATGATGCAGAACCCCGGCTTCCGCGAGCGCTTTCTCATGCGCTACATCTGGTGCATGGAGGTGTACTTTGCCCCCGAGCGTATGATCTCCGAGCTGGATACTCTGGTGGACACCATCCGCCCCGTCATGCAGTATCAGCTGGATCGCTTCCGCTGTATCAATGGCGAGGAGACCGACTGGGACAAGTGGTATTCCTACATCGAGATCATCCGCGACTTCGCCCGTAACCGCAAAGAACCCGCCAAAAAGCAATTCATGAGCTGGGCGGGTATCAGCGAGGCGGTGTATAAAAGCTTGCACCGGAAAGGAATCGCCGAGTGGGGTGATTCTGTGGGGTGACCAAGTGCTCCAAACGAATATTTTTCAAAGATTTTTTTAAAAACCTATTGCCAAAAACGGCATAATGTGGTATCATAATACTGTATGCACGGACGTGCCCCGCACCGTCCGATGTGACATCACCCGTATATAATTTTTAGGAGGAACATACAAATGAACCAGAACGAGCGTTATCTTTCCGCCAAGGAAATGTATGCCAAGATCGGT
Source organism: Eubacteriales bacterium (assembly GCA_045602325.1). Classification (GTDB taxonomy): domain Bacteria; phylum Bacillota; class Clostridia; order Oscillospirales; family CAG-272; genus CAMEON01. The sequence goes on from JAZSBH010000009.1 coordinate 3,625, forward strand.
GTGGACACCGAGGCAGCCCTGGCAAAGCTCCAGAACATCCGCATTTCCATGCACTGCTGGCAGGCCGACGACGTCCACGGCTTCGAGGGCATGGGTGCCCTGACCGGCGGTATCCAGACCACCGGTAACTACCCCGGCATCGCCCGCAATCCCGAGGAGGTCTTCGCTGACCTGGACAAGGCTCTGTCCCTGATCCCCGGTACCCACAAGATCAACGTCCACGCCAACTACGCCATCGGCGAGCCCGGTGAGGTTATTGAGCGCGACAAGCTGGAGCCCCGCCACTTCGCTAAGTGGGTCGAGCTGGCCAAGAAGCACGGCTGCGGTCTGGACTTCAACCCCACCATCTTCTCTCATCCCATGGCCAAGGACGGCATGACCCTGTCCCACCCCGACAAGGAGGTTCGTGACTACTGGGTTCGTCACACCATCGCTTGTATCCGCATCTCTGAGTACTTTGCTACCGAGACCGGCTACCCCTGCGTTATGAACATCTGGACCGGCGACGGTACCAAGGATATCCCTGCTGACCGTATGGGTCCCCGCGCTCGCTACGCAGACTCCATCGACCGCGCTCTGGCTTGCGGCTACGATAAGTCCAAGGTCTACGTTACCGTTGAGTCCAAGGTCTTCGGTATCGGCGTTGAGGCTTACACCGTTGGTTCCGGCGAGTTCTCCCTGTGCTACGCCATCTCCCGCGGCATCACTCCTCTGATGGACAACGGTCACTACCATCCCACCGAGGTGGTCTCCGACAAGATCCCCGCTCTCCTTTGCTTCTCTGATAAGATCGCTCTCCACATCACTCGCCCCATCCGTTGGGACTCTGACCACGTAGTCGCCTTCGATGACGAGACCCGTGAGATGATGAAGGAGGTCGTTCGTTGCGACGCTCTGGATCGCGTATTCCTGTCCACCGACTATTTCGATGCTTCCATCAACCGCGTATCCGCTCTGATCATCGGTATGCGCAACGTACAGAAGGCTCTGCTGAACGCCCTTCTGACTCCCAACGAGGATCTGAAGGCTCTGCAGGATGCCGGCAACTACTCCAAGCTGTTTGCTCTGCAGGAGGAGTACAAGCTCATGCCTCTGGGTGACGTTTGGGCCGAGTTCTGTGTCCGTAACAACGTTTGCCCCTGCAACAACTGGTATTCCGAGATCGAGAAGTACGAGGAAGAGGTTCTTTCCAAGAGAGTTTAATCCCCTATATATTTTAAACAAAGCACCGCCGATTTGTCGACGGTGCTTTTGGTGTATGTAACCCGATCTCCAAAATCGGTTTTTATCGATTTAACGTGAAAAATACTTTACAAACCGCTCAAGTTGTGCTACAATATAAAGCAGAAAACCGCTTTCGTAAGGAGATATCATTATGAAAAAGAGCATAAGGATTATTCTTTTGACAGTTTTGCTGGCACTGACAGTAGTTGTAGTCGTAGTCGGTTGTCAAAATGCTCCCCAAAGTGTGCCCGGAGAGCAGGGAATTCAGGGAGAAAAGGGCGACCCGGGAGAGCCCGGTGAGTCCGGCGCCCAAGGTGAAAAAGGCGAGAAGGGGGATAAAGGAGACCCGGGAGAGCCCGGTGAGTCCGGCGAGCCCGGTGCCCGAGGTGAAAAAGGCGAGAAGGGTGACAAGGGAGACCCGGGAGAGCCCGGCAAGCCCGGTGAGCCCGGCGAACCAGGAGCCCAAGGAGAAAAAGGCGAGAAGGGTGACAAGGGAGACCCGGGAGAGCCCGGAAAGCCCGGTGAGCCCGGCGAGTCCGGTGCCCAAGGTGAAAAAGGCGAGAAGGGCGACAAGGGAGACCCGGGAGAGCCCGGCGAGCCCGGTGAGCCCGGTGAGTCCGGTGCCCAAGGAGAAAAAGGCGAGAAAGGCGACAAGGGAGACCCGGGAGAGCCCGGTGAGCCCGGTGAGCCTGGCGAGTCCGGTGCTCAAGGTGAAAAAGGCGAGAAGGGTGACAAGGGAGACCCGGGAGAGCCCGGAGAGCCCGGAGAGCCCGGCAAGCCTGGTGCCCAAGGTGAAAAAGGCGAGAAAGGCGACAAGGGAGACCCGGGAGAGCCCGGTGAGCCCGGAGAGCCCGGTAATGGGATCCTGAAAGTTGAGATTATAGATGGATTCCTTTGGATCACCTATTCCAACGATCCCGATTCTCCTGTGAACGTGGGAAAAATCAGCGCTGAGCAGATTCACGATTTTACAGAGTGGATTCTTCCGTCATCGGGAAGTGGATTGAAGCAACGCTTTTGCAAGACGTGTGGCTATACAGAAAGTCAGTATTATTGCAACGGAAGTCATCAATACGGTGCATGGCAAGAGATCGAGGCGCCTACTTGTGTAGCGGAGGGAACCAAGCATCGGACTTGCGCGATATGCGGAGCGGATGAATACGGGGTCATACCCAAACTTTCGCATGACCTTGAACAGGGTGTGTGTAGGGTATGCGGATATGAAAATGGATTGGTCTACGTGTTAAGTAATGATGGTACGTACTATATTTTTGCGGATATGGGCCCCTGTATGGATACCGAGGTTTCCATAGCAGAAACATATCATGGCCGACCTGTATTGGTCGTTGCTGCCAGAGCCTTTATGAACCGCACGACATTGAAGACAATCGAGCTGCCTGCTGCTGTGAAGACGATTGGGAACCGTGCCTTTGAAGGATGCAGCGGTCTTACTGAAATGACAATTCCCGGCAGTGTCACGCAGATCGGTGATGCGCTATTCGACGGATGCACCAGAATGCAAAGAGTTGTTTTCGATGGCACGAAAGCCCAATGGCATGCGGTCGAAAAAGGAGATAATTGGTGCGCGAACACACGAATCACCTGCGTTATTTGTAACGATGGAACCGTTTGGCTCCGACAGGAAGAGACCACTACGGAAAAATTTGAACCGCCCACAGAACCGGAAGCCCCCGTCGAGACAGAAGAGCCTATTGAGACAGAAGAACCTATTGAAACAGAAGAACCCATCGAGACAGAAGAGCCCACCGAGACGGAAGAACCCATCGAGACGGAAGAGCCCATCGAGACAGAAGAATCCATCGAGACGGAAGAGCCCATCGAGACAGAAGAGCCCGTCGAGACAGAAGAGCCCATTGAGACAGAAGAACCCATCGAGACAGAAGAGCCCATCGAGACGGAAGAATCCATTGAACCCGATCCACCTGACGAGCCTACCGACCCCACCCGTTATGAAGACTTGACGGTGGATATGTCCGATCTGTCGGATCAGCAGGGGTACGCAGACGAATGGGCACCGGGAAATATTCCGACTCCCCACGTGATTCTGAATGGGACCAATACCATTGCCCTCGGGCAGATGGATCTGTCCAAGTATGCAGCGGTTAAGATCACCTACTGTTGCGACGGCAGTGAAATGACCGAATCGTTTTTTGCCTCATCCTCCTCCCTGGCCATTGGCTTGAAAAAAGAGGACTCTACGTACGGACAGGGAACTACCGATAACTTCAGCGGGGATATTGCTCATACCGATATGGTTTTTTCGGACATGCCGTGGTATGCGGGAGCCCGCGATGCGGTGGTTGATTTAACAGACATTTCGTATAGCGGAGACGTGTGGGTTGCTCTCCATACACCCGAAGGTACTATGTTTGCGATCCTCGGTATTGAATTCGTGGGTGCCGAGATTTCACAGTGATCTCACCACAATCTTCAAATATGGGTTTATAGGGGAGATCTTTCTGTACTTTTCTTTCGACAAGGAAAGAAAAGTACAGAAAACAACTCCCCGATCAACCCTAATTTGAAGCATTGAATGAATGGTTATAGCCTACAAAATACGGGCTCCCGTCCTGACACGGAAGCCCGTATTTTTATCGCCTGACGTACATTTCACCGTCCACCATCCGATACGCCCGATCCGCACGGTCGGCCAGCGCCTCGTCGTGGGTTACGATGACCAGTGTCTGCTTGAGCTCGTCCCGCAGACCGACCAACAGTTCCATCACGCTATCCGCGTTACGGCGATCCAGATTTCCTGTGGGTTCGTCGGCAAAGAGGATCATGGGATAATGAATGAGTGCCCGCGCGATGGCCACTCTCTGCTGTTGACCGCCCGAGAGCTCGGCAGGCAGGTGATTCAGCCGATCTCCGAGGGACAAACGGTCGATCAGCAGAGCTAACCGATGCTCCACCTGGCTTTTATCCCGTCCCGAGGCGGATATGGGAAGCAGAATGTTCTCCAACGCCGTCAGATAGGGAACCAGTCGATGGGACTGGAATACGAACCCCGTGTGCTTCCCTCGGAACTGACAGAGCTCGTCAGGCTTCATGTTCACGATATCTTTGCCGAGCAGACGTACAGAGCCCGAATCGGGCACGTCCAGTCCCGCCGCGATATGGAGAAAGGTGCTCTTGCCCGAGCCCGATTCGCCCGTGATGGCGATGAATTCGCCTTCCTCCACGGTCAGACAGGCGCGGTTCACCGCCGTGACCACGTGATCGTACAGGTGGTACTGCTTGATGATGGCTTCACACTCCAGCACTCTCATAATTCAGCCTCCTTTTCGGTATGGGATAGAGGAATGGCTCGTGTTCTCCGCGGGGATCGGCTCTTGTCAGCCGAGGGATCCCGTCCGACCCGCAGATAGGCCAGCAGGCCCGACAGCAGGCAGGAGCCCATCACGATGCCTATCAGCGCGGCATACGTGGAAAGATCAAAATCCGCGATCACCAGCGGGAGCTTGACCATATCGGCCAAAAACAGGATGAACACGTACCCAACGGGACAAATCGTCGCCGTGCAGATCCCGGCCAGGCAGGCAAACAGACCTGCCTCCGCAAAGAACAGCCGCCGCCGCTGACGGGGTGTCTTGCCCACGGCGCGCAAAATGGCGAACTCCTCCGACCGCTTGCCGTAGAATACGAATTGCGCCGCGACCAGGATCAGGGGAATGATGCACACGGTTACATAGCCCATGGATCGCAGAACTCTGCCGCTCTCATCCGTTCCTCCTGCGGCGTCGGTGATGAACCGTTCATTGTAGGCCATGACCGCGGTGCCGCCGGACTGCTTGACCTTCTTTTGGATAGTCGTATGGATCTGCATATACTCGCTCATGCTCACGGTGGAGGACAGGAAGATCTGTAACTCCGTGTATGCACCCGTCTGCGCCAGCACGGTCAGAAGATCTTCTTCTGACAGCACCAGCGTATTGCTATTGCCGCTTCGTACTTCGTCCACGACAACCTTGATGTAGCGGTAGTCCAATCGATTCAGTAGATAGGTCAATAGCTGTTCACCGCTCAAGCCCATGAGCTCGGGGTCACGGAGCAGCTCCGATGCGTCTTGCCGGATTGCCACCGAGACCACGTCACCGACTTGTATCGGGCAATCCTCGATCCTGCCGCTGGTTACGTACACGGCGTGCCCGGCGGTCAGCTCCATTTCTTTGGAAAACTCCCCGACAGGGGTGATCCTCCAGTCGTTGCGGGCGTAGAGTCCGGCGACTTCCTCACTTTCGGGCTTCAAATTTCCAATAGAACTCTCACCGAACAGACAAAAAGCGTTCAGCTCGGATAGGGAAAGAATATTGACCTTTGAGGTGTCCCCGAGGGGGATGAAGCTGTCGGTGCCCGTAATCAAACGAGGATATTCCTCAGCCTGAAGATAGCCGCTCTGATATGGGTAGGGATAGTAATCGCTCAGCAGATAATGACGGTTGCCCAGAGAAAAGCTGTTGCGGATCACGGTTTCGGTGCTGAAGAACCATTCCTCGGGAAATTGCAGGGGAATGCCGTGTTTTTCCATGGAGGCCGCGAAATCCGGCAGAAGAGCCGTGCCCAGATAGCAGTACCGTTCGTAGAAGGTCGGGCCAAGATACCGATCGGTCTCGGTCAGGAACGACTCCTTAAGGACAGACATCAGCTGAGGAGCCTTGGAGGAGGCATGACCCATGCGGAAGGCGCAGACGTCGAACTGCAGGGAAGAATAGTTGATCTCATCTCCGTTGGGGAGGAGCAGGAAGGGATGCCCTATGTAGTCGGTGAAGATTACCTGCTCGATCTCATATTCCCGACGAACCGTTTTCAGATACAGATCCCCTGCCAGCTCTCCCAGATTGGTCTTGATCAGATCGGTCATAGCCTCTACGGCGGGTATATCCATCAGATATTCTTCCTCGGTTCCCAGATATATACCGATGCCGCGGGAGGTGAAATTGACAAAGTAGTCATCCATGGGCAGTGACTCTTTGATCTGCCCGTTCCCGAAGGGGATCTTGACCGTGTCCTCGGGAGAGATCACCGTGACGTGGGAGGGGAATTGGCGGCGGTCAAAAAACTTTTTGTGAACGACCAGCATACAGGTGTTCTCCTTCGCGAACAGATCCGCGGGGTAAGCTTCCTCGGTGGTCACGGCTTGCGCGTGGGTCTGTCCGTCGAACCGTTCAAAGTCAAAGGGATTCAGATACAGGTAATCCTCGGTGATGCGGGGACAGATCTCAGGGCCGCCTCGCTTGACGTACAGGCTGGGTACCTCCACGACAGAGGTCACCGTAACCGTCAGGTAATCCTGCTCACGGTCCACGCGCTCGGACATGGAGCCTGAAGCGTCGGCGGGTAGGTAGAGCTGGATGGTATCCCCTGCCTGTAGGGAAAGGGGCGGAGTGGTTCCTTTGGGGTATACGTAGGTGGCGCAGCCCGAGGGAACAACGTCCAATTTGTAGCCGTATTCCTTACGATCCGGAATCTCCATATGACGGAATTCTTCGGGGATGATGATATTGCCACCCAATTCGAAAAAGGTGTCTCCGTCTCCGCAGGCAATGCGGACAGAGTCTGTCGCGTATCGGCTGCCGAGCGAAATGCCACCGTCAAGTCCGTTCTGCTGTTCGGTCAGGCGCAGGTGTGTGCCCAACTTCTCGGCGGTGTCGGTGATCCCGTAGGTCAGCTTCGACACGGCGGTATATCGATTGAGCGGATCGACGTAATTCCATTCGATGGTATCGGAATCCACGCCGTTGGGAAATTGCAGGGTGTAGGCGGCTTTCTGACTGTCGTTGGCGGCGGGCACGGGATATAGTATACCACAGATCAATGCTGCCAGAATGGCTACCGTTACGGTGAGCGATACGTAATGCTTCCGCATACGCCAGACCGCCAACATGGCCGAGGCGACCGTACGCCGGGGGCCCGCCAATCCGCCCAAGTGGGAGCGGCGGGGGGAGACCGTGAATTCCGAGGTGTCAGCCGAGTTCAGCATTTGCATACAGGAGCGTCCCAGTACCCGCCGTGCCAGTACCGCGCCACAGACCAAAATGAGCAGAAGGAAGCAGGGAACAATCACCCAGAGTGCTTTCCCGGGGAAGCCTGTAACACCGTTTGTCAGTACGTATAAGCCGTATCCGGCTGGAATTCCCATTAGCAGAGCCGTAAGCCCTGCCAGCATGAATTCGGTGGTCAGCTGTTTTCGAAGCTGCTTTCGTCCAGACCCGTAGATCATGAACAGACCGTATACGTAGGATTCCGACTCGATGACCGAGGACATGACCCGTCCCACCGCCAGTACCGACAGGCAGAGCCATAGTATTCCCCCAAACAGGGCGGAGGCGATCATCTCGGCCTTGGCTATGGCCAGTATGTCCCGCATTTCGGGCATGGCCGATTGGGGCGTGGATCCAGAACCCGAGGTCAGGGTCTCATCCAGATACGCTTCGTAGTCGGCTACCAGCCGTGCGTGTACCGTCAGATCGTCGGTTACCGAGAAGACCAAAAGAGAAAGAACCATAACTGAAAGTGCGAGAACACCGACGGTCAAAAGGGTAAAGGAGACCCGCCTATGGTCACACATACGTTTGACGGTAGGCACGAATCTCATGTGATAGAAATTGACCAGATGCTCAAGAAAATCAGACATGGCTCTTTCCTTTCGTAAAATGGTAAAGCGTAAAGGGTTTCCCGATACGGAACCCGCGGAAAAGTCAGCCTATGCGGGCTCTATATATGATGTCGTATTCTTGTTGTCAACTGTTACAGATCGATTGAAAAAATCTTAATATTCGTCGATCACGACCGAGACCTTGTCTCCGTCCAACGTGAGCGTCTCGCGGGGCAGTTCTACCTGATAGGCCATGTCGGCAGGCAGGGAAACCTTCATGGAGAAGGATTCACCGTCGTATTTCCAGGAGACGCTCACGATTCCATCGGGGGTCTCGTGACTACCCTTTGCCCAACGGAGACCGCAGATATGGGGCGCAATGACCAGACCGCGCTCTCCGTCACCGGTTTGGTCAAAGGCGGGAATGCCCAGACCCAACACGTCCCGCATGAGATGTACACCCGCATGGGAGGTGAATCCGTGACAGCGAGAAGATGTGTCGATGGCCTCGTTTTCCCACAGGGTTCCGGGACCTTCCTTGAGTTGGGGCTCGTAAATGGCCAGCATATCCTCGTACATCTTATCGAAATAGCCCTGACGGCAGAGCATATCCAGACGGATGCAAAGGCCGATGAAGAGCTGACTGCCGCCCACGTTGGGATCCTTGGCGAACCGGGGGGCGGGACCCATCTTGTCCCGTACGGTTTTAGCCAGCATGGGGGCTTCCTCGGCGGTGAACAGACCGCTCCACAGCGCGGTGTACATAGCCGCCTCGCTGAAGCGACCCTTACTGTGCAGACCGCCGTTTTCATCCACTTGGAAGGAATCGGGGATCAGACGCATATGATCCGGATCACCACCTCCCACGATGGCGGCGCGGAGAATCGAGCGGATCCGCTGTCCCTCGGCTACCCAATCGGGTTCTTCGAAGGTCTCGCCCAGCTCGGTCATCATAAAAGCGTACAAGGCGTTGGCGGGGGTGGAGACGGGTTGCTGGTATTCGCCGTAGTTGGACATAGACCAGTCAATGAAGAGCCAGGGAAGGTTCTCCAGAAGTCCACTCTTGCCGATAAAGTCCTTACTGCCCTTAACAAAGGCGGCAATGCGGGGCTTATGCTCGTCGCGGAAGGCAATATCTCCCGTACGGCGAATGAACTCACAGACCTCGCACATCAACCAGAAGGACCAGGTCGTAATGCCTGTCATTTCCGCATAATTGTGCTTGAGCGCGGGATAGACCTCGGGGAAGAAACCGTGGAACATACCGTTTGCAGGGGTCAGCAGGAAATTCTCAATGAATTCCCGCTCCACGCGGGAATCCGACAGCATGAGTGCCGCCGCCCGTGCCGTCCACAAAGAGTCACAGAGCCAGCCGCCCCGCTCCCGCTCGGGACAGTCCATAAAGATGTCCAGAGTGTTGAGTAGCAGGGTCTTTTTGGCGGCCTTGTAGAGGCGATTGACGTTGTCATCACTGCACAGGAAGGCGGTGCGGTGCTCATCGGGATAGGCGTCATCCAGAACGGACAGGCCGTGCATCGTCACGATTCCTACACCGCGGAAGTAGATCATCATGTACCGCGCCAGGGCAGGCTCCATGGTAATGAACTCGGTCAGACCCGCAGGCACATGGAGCCGTGTCACAATGTTGTGATAGTAGGGAATGGTGCCGTCGGGGTTGAGTAGCTCGGAGTGAACCAGGTCGATCACACCCGCACGCTCACAGGTCACAGCCAGACGGATAAAACCGATCTGACTTTCGCCGCCGTCCCACAGAGCGTAGAAATCCTCGGTGTCGGCGGGGATCAGGGTCAGGCCATCCTCGCCGTATTCGGCCCGCACGTGTCCGCGCTCTGCCTCCACCGTGCGCCGACAGTCGGCGGTGGGGTGCTCAGGCAGGGAAGCGTAGTAGGCAGAATTGGCCTCGTAGAACAGAGGTTCGAGCTTCATGTCCCCATCAATGCGGCATGCACCGCTGTCCAGAAGATCGGTGAAGGGGATTTCTTCCAAGGTGGGCGGCAGTGCCTCGTGGGTCAGATATATGGGTTCTTGCTCTGCCAAAACAACGGGAGAGAATTCCCCAAGACCCAATTTCCAGAGGTAATAGGTATCATCCAGCGTGTATATTTCGGTACACTCACGGCTGTGGGAAATGCGCTCGCTTTGCGGTGCGCGGGCATGAATACGGCAGACCTTCCAGTCGTCGCGCCCCGTAGCTGTCAGGACCTGCCCATCGGCAACGATCTCGGTAATGAAAAGACCGTCCTCCATGGTGGAATCGTTGGAGTAACGGTTGTAGCCCTCGCAGCGGTTGCCGTACTCGATCACTTCCACGGCAATGTGGTTGACCCCGTCAATGAGGCGATCGGTCACGTCCATTTCGTCTACTCGGCAATATCCGTGTGCCGTGCGTGCAGGGCCGTGCATGACCACTTCACCGTTGATATACAGGCGGTATAGGTTTCGAGCGGTCAGCCGTATGACCACGTGATCCAGGCTCAAGCCGCCCGTTAAATTTTCGCTGTCGGATGCATACTCCGAAAGATCCAGGGCATAATAGAAACCGTACTGATTTACAGAATGCTCCACAGGGGCGGAGAAGGGAACAAATACCGCCTTGGCGGCAGAAAACTGAACGAGATTCATATAAGATACTCCTTTCGGGCGAAAAAATATTGCCGTATACGTTTATTGTAACACAGAATGCCATATTTTTCAATATGAAATTACATGGCAAAAAAATTTTTTCTTTTTTTTGAAAAACCTATTGACAAACGGACGAACCTGTGCTATAATATACGAGTCGTCAGCGCACGCTTGTGCGTCGGTCGAACGTTTCGGTTCTGCCGGTGTGGCGGAATTGGCAGACGCCCGGGACTTAAAATCCCGTGATACGAGAGTATCGTACCGGTTCGAGACCGGTCACCGGCACCACACCAAATTTCCAATATCGCGGGGTAGAGCAGTTGGTAGCTCGTCGGGCTCATAACCCGGAGGTCGAGAGGTTCAAGTCCCTCCCCCGCAACCAAAAACGAAAGCAGTCCATTGGACTGCTTTTTCGTTTTTGGAACGATGTGTTCCGCACGCGGAACGTGATGCGCACTTCGTGCGTGATGACGGTTTCGCCTTGTGATGTGCCCTTCGGGCGTGTAACGGAACACATCACATCACTTTGCGCCATCGGCGCAATACATCACTGTGCGTAAGCACAACATCACTTGCCTGCAAGGGCAAACATCGCTCTTTACAATTACATAATTTTATGGTATAATTGATATATCAAGGTGAAAGGTGGTAAGGTTATGGCATATGAAATGAATTGGGTACAAGAATATTACAATATCATTCAAGAGGATTATCACATAGAGAGTGATGACACCGCAATCAAAATCCCATTTGAAAATATAATAGACGTAACCGAAAAAGAACTGATTTTCAAAAATAACGAAGGTGAAATACAAAATATTCTTCTTGAAGAATGTGCGAAAAATTTCTATTCTGCCTTTGGTGTGACTGAGGAAGAATATTCAAACAGAGAATGTAAGGGTATTGGCGGTAGATATTCCGCAAATCCAATTTCGTTCTATGAGGTTTTTACACCGCATCACCACACACGGTTTTGTATGGCATATAAAGTAACACGTTTCAAGAATTTTTTAAATAAAATTGGCTGGAATGCATATTCCAAGGATTATTCGGAATTTCGGTCTCTTGAACGGAAGTTAAATGCAATAGGATATTCGACAATGGATTTGACATAATCCGTTAGGTTCAAATCCCGTAAGTAAAACGCCGAAAATATCTTTTTTATAGCCCCTTCACAATGCCAAGGACACCATTCGGTGTCCTTTTTGCGTTGGCTGCAATAACGCGTACCTGATGTGGGTTTATTCCCAACCTATCTTCCCACAAAATACTAACATACGAACCCGAAAGCGGAAGATAGGTTCCCAATGAAGTTGCGCTACGCGCAAACGGAAATTTGCCTTTCGTTTGGTGCGTTGAAATGTTGTTGACTTTTAACTTGAAGTATGATATAATGGATTTAAGAAAGAATGAATTCACTGTGCCGGTGTCACGTGCAGGTTTCAAAAAGAAATAATTGCAAAGTTTAAAGCTCGTAGGGAAACGGCAAGAATACCTTTAGCGGCGGCACTTTATGGATGAACATCATACTTGTAGCTGGCAAGCGCTTGGGGCTGGATATGCCCGTGAGCGAAGGGGGATAAGTTTGAAGGATAAATCTTTCAAACGGCGTTTTGTGGCTTTCGCCGCAGGAGCGACGGCAATTTTTCCCTGCAAAACCAGCCCCAATTCCGCAAAAAAATGTGAATCATACAATTCAGTATAAGGAGGAATCCCATGAGACTCTGTGTACCGATCCCCTGCCATTTCCGCATTGGCAGCAGTGAAGACGTATGTAACGCCATCCGTATCGTGGCTTCTCTCGGCTACGACGCGATCGAATTGTATGACTGGCGCGACCTGGACGCTGCCATGATCCGCCCTGTGCTAGAGGAGACCGGCGTGGAGCTGCTCAGCCTGTTGGTTATGGAGACCCGCCTGACCACACCTGAATGCCGCGACCTGTGGCTGACCGCCCTTCGGGAGACCTGCGAGGTGGCGGGTAAACTGGGTGTGAAAAAGCTGATCACCCAGGTAGGGGACGACACGGGGGCTCCTCGTGCCGCGCAGCACGCCGCCATTGTGGAGACCCTGTCCGCGGCCAAGCCCATTCTGGAGCACTACGGTATCACGGTGATGCCCGAGCCCCTGAATGTCAAGGTGGATCACCCCGGCTATTACCTCACCACCGCCGCCGAGGCCTTTGACATTGTTCGGGAGGTGGATTCCCCATTCGTCAAGATCGTCTACGACATCTACCACCAGCAGGTCACCGAGGGGGATATCATCCGCACCGTGACCGCTAATCTGGACGGGATCGCCCACCTCCACGCCGCCGGGCATCCCGGCCGCCACGACCTGTGGGAGGGAGAACTCAATTACCGCTACATCTTCGATGCCATTGATCGGGCGGGCTATACGGGTGCCTGCGGTTTGGAATACAGCTCCCTGATAAATCCTGTGGAGGGATTGAAAAAAGCCAAAGAAATATACGGATGAATGATATGTATGATACGCAACGGGGTGTCTCACGTTTGGTGAGACACCCCGTTGGTTTATTTTTTGCGTTGGATCAGTTGTTGTCGAAGTTCAGGCTGTTGATGATCTTGCCGTCCTCGGTGATGACCGACAGAACGCAACCGGCCCAGAAGGACTTGTTGTTCCAGTTGCAGGCGGCCAGCTCAACTGTGACCTCCTGACCGGCGAACTGCTTGAGGAAGCCGTACTGCTTGCCGCTGGAGCAGTAGAGGGTGACCTTGTTGCCGTTCGCATCGGTCAGATTGCAGTTGGTATAGTAGGCGGTCTCCTGGAAATTGACGGTGGCCTTCACCACGAAAACGGTGGTGGAGTAATCCACGGTGACGTCCAGATTGCGGAAATCAGCCAGGGTCTTGTCGGTGACAAAGTGGGAGGTGTCATACTCGTGGTTGCCGTAGTAGTTGGCCACGACGGTGGCACCCGTGATGGCGGTCTGACCGGCGTGGGTGCCGCCCTCATTGTTGTGGAACTTGTCACGCATACCCTTGATGACGATCTCCTGGCCGATCTCAATGTCGGCGAAGATGGAGACGTCATTGACGATCACCGCGATCACGCCTGTCTCGTCGATGAGGTAGAAGCCGTTGCGGTTGACCAGGGAAGGACCGACGATACCCTTGATGGTGACCTCGGCGTTCAGTTCAGCGTCGATGGCGCTCTGCACGTTGCCGTATTCCTGATCGTCGGCAATGGCTACGGTGATCTCAATGGTCTCGGTGGCGGTGTGATCGCCGTATGTAGCGGTGACGGTAACGGTAGCCTTGCCGGCAGACAGGCAATCCATAACCATCTTGCCATCCTTTTCGGTGAAGGTAACCGAGGCTTCGTTAGAGGAGGTATAGGTCACGGTCACACCCTCAAAGCCCAAAAGCTCGGAGGACAGGACGGTGGGCAGCTCCAGCATGGGGTTGCCGGTGTACTCGGTCTTGAAGAGATCCATGACGTTGTACTCCAGGACGAACTCGGGAGCCTGGGTGGTATCGAACTGGTAGCCCTCGTCGATGACGGCTATGGGCAGGAAACGGAAGTTGCAGGAGGTGCCGGTGGACTTGGCGTTCAGAGCGGTGATGTAGACGGTGCAGATCTTACCGTCGAAGGCGCGGAGCCACTCGAAGTCGCCGCCGTTGCACTGGGAGTAGGTATAGTTACCGGTCTCGCCGTCCAGATCAAAGAAGTAGTAGTTGGTAAATCCGTTGCCGGGAACCTCCTTGACCAAGGCGGTGACCTTGTAGATCAGAGTGGTGATGTCCTCGGTGACAGGGGTGTTCAGCAGTTCCTTAACGGTGGTCTCGGTGATCCAGGAAGTATCAAAGGCGGTATTTCCGTTGTCGTTGGAAATGAGGATGCAATCGGTGAGCTGGTTACAGCCCTTGTAGCCGAACTTTTCAGCACCTGCGATCTCGGAATCCAGGATCCAGTAATCCTTGGTGCCGGCGACCTCTACGGTATTGCCGATCTGGACGCGCTGAGCAGCATCGCCGTCGTAGACGTAGATGGATGCACCGTTGTCGATCAGGATGAATCCGCTGGGCTTCATGCCGTTGGCGTAGGTGATGCGGGCGACTACACCCTTGATCTTGAGGTTTGCGCCCTTCTCGGCATCCCGCGCCTCGGTGATGGTTGCATCGGCATACTGGGAAACGTCAATGTTGCCCTGATTGTTGACGTATTCGATCAGACGGGCATTCTTGACTTCCTTGGTGCCGTTGTAGTTCTGGAGAATACAGTGGAGCAGGACCTCATCGCCCTTGACAGGCTTGTACTCGAACTGGGAATACCCCAAGGAGCCGTCGGCGCTGTAGGTGCCGTACACCGAAATGGAGCCGGTTTCGTCCTTGATGACCATGGCACCGTACTGACCGTTGGTGACGGTCTCGATGATGCCGCGGATGTAGTAGCGCTTAGTGGTGATGTTGCCGGGCTCGCCGCAAAGCTCCAGCGCCTCGGCGATGGAGATGATCCGAGTCTCTTCCTCGGTCTCGGGCTCGGTCTCGGTTTCAGGCTCGGTCTCCGTCTCAGGCTCGGTCTCGGTCTCTGTATCCACCGTGGTTTCGGTTTCAACCGAGGTTTCGGTTTCGGTCTCGGTTTCGATCTCTGTCTCAGTTTCAACCGCGGTTTCGGTTTCGGTTTCAATGGAAGTTTCGGTCTCAACCGAAGTTTCGGCTTCGGTCTCGGTCGGTTCTTCGGTCGCGGCATTGGTTTCTCGATCGCTTTCGACGGTGGTGGTGGTCGTAGCGGTTGTGTCAGTTACCTCCCCATCAGGAGTGACGGTGCAGGACACGAAGGCCACGGTCAGGAGCATCAGCGCGATCAGAAGCAGGGAAAGCGCACGAATGGACGTGTGTTTCATACGGGTACCTCTTTTCAAATATATTCAATTCATATTATAAACTTTGGAACGAAAAAAGTCAATGTCCAAGATATATGAGAAATTCCGAGAAAAAACGTATTTTTTGTGGGAAGTATAATGGAAAATGAAAACATGCAAAAAAGCCCGTACATATGCACGGGCTTTGGGCAAAGGAGGCTCAACGGTGCAGGATCCCTTTGGCTACGTCCCAAAGATCATCCTCGGTGATGTCGATCAGCTCTGCCGCCTTCCGCAGGCGGTCGTGACTGCCGACAAAGACCTTGGGCTCGTGGGCGTCGGAGCCGAAATGGAACTTACAACCGCAGGCCTTGGCGGCGGACAGGATCCGCAGGTAGTGATCCGACAGGCCGTACTGGTTCAGCGGGGTGTCTTTGCGGTAGAGGCAGGCGTGGATCTCGATGCTGATGTTCTTTTCCGCCGCCATAGAGAAGCATTCGTTCAGACAGCCGTCGGATATGCCGTCAATGATCTCTGCCTGATGGGGACTGCAGATGGGGTACAGGGGATGGCAGATGCCCATGGGCACGGGATAGTCCAGCTTACAGGCGGCCATGAAGCGATCCACCGTCAACTTGCGGAGCACGTCGGGGGAGGTGAGATCGTATTCGGTGTACATGTGGGGATAATTGAGAATGTGGCTGGAGGCGAACAGGATGTAGTCGAAGTTCAGACTCTCCTCGGGAGATATGTAGGGATGTCCCACACAGGGGAAGTAGTCAATCTCACAGCCGAACAGGAAACGGATATCCGAGATCTCATTCGCCTCCTTGATGGCAGGACGCAGAGAGAGTAGGCGGCTCATGCGGGTCTCGTCGGGGTATCCGTAGTCGTGGATCATTTGGGTGGGGTATACGTGATCCGAAATGCCGATGAGGCGGATCCCCTCGGCCTCGCAGTAGGGAATGTAGGAGGCGGGCTCGGTGGTGCGGGGAGCGCAGAGCGAGCGGTTGGTGTGGACGTGGAGGTCGCTGAAGAAATGTGTGGAGGACATAGTAGGGCTCCTTTTTATAGGGATGGTAGATAAATTTGGGTTTGTAGGGGAGATACGCTATCATGAGGCCCCCTCCGGGAGGGGGCTCCCGACGAAGTCGGGTGGGGGAGTCTGCGTGCCAGTAGCATACGCCTTTTTTACGGATGAGAGCAATATGTTTTTTACTTGCGCATTCTCCCTCAGTCGCCCGCTGCAAGCAGCTGGCGCCAGCTCCCTCCCGGAGGGAGCCTCAAAGGACGGTATCTCCCCGACAAACTGCAATTCACCCAAATTATACCATAAACCCCGCCCCCTGTCAACCGTAACTTTATGCAAAAAAACCAAAACATTTTTTTGTAAAACTCTTGCAAATAAAGCGAAAGTATGGTATAATATTCTGCGTGTGTGTGCAAGCACACACCTATTACACGGGTGGTCCGCTGCGACGGCTCTGCATGAACACCCCGGATTTAAGGAGGCTAAATATCATGGATTTGATTAAGGCTTTTACCAATGAGCAGTTGAAGGAAACTGTCCCTTCCTTCGAAATCGGTGACACCGTTCGTGTCGAGAACAAGATCAAAGAGGGCAACCGCGAGAGAATCCAGATCTTCGAGGGTACCGTTATCGCCAAGCACGGCGGCGGCA
The DNA here is from genome assembly GCA_045602325.1 of Eubacteriales bacterium. Taxonomy (GTDB): domain Bacteria; phylum Bacillota; class Clostridia; order Oscillospirales; family CAG-272; genus CAMEON01. The sequence continues at coordinate 20,614 of JAZSBH010000009.1, forward strand.
TTTCCGAGACCTTCACCGTCCGCCGTATCTCCTACGGTTGCGGCGTGGAGAAGACCTTCCCCCTGCACTCCCCCAACGTAGCCGGCATCAAGGTCGTCCGCGTCGGTAAGGTGCGCCGCGCCAAGCTGTACTACCTGCGTGACCGCGTTGGTAAGGCTTCCAAGGTCAAGGAGCAGATCGACTGATTTATCTCCAACACATAGAACCACTCTGCATGATACGGCAGGGTGGTTTTATTGTTTCTCCCCAAAACCATTGACAAAATCTCGTTTTCATGGTAAAATGATAGCGCACAATCAATCACCGAAGGGAGACGACTATGCTTTTGTACTACATCCGCCACGGCGACCCCATCTACGACCCCGACTCCCTGACCCCGCTGGGGATGGAGCAGGCCAAGGCACTCTCCAAGCGCCTCCTTCTTCACGGTGTGGACAAGGTCTACGCCTCCCCCTCCAACCGCGCCATGCAGACGGCGCAGCCCATCTGCGACCTGCTCCGCAAGGAGATCACGGTCTGCCCCTGGGCGGACGAGGGTCTGGCGGCGAGGGACTTCATGGTGCCCCACGAGAAGCACGGCTATACCTGGTGCTTTTACGATCCCAAGATCACCGCACTGTTCAATTCTCCCGCGATCCGCGCGCTGGACAAGACGTGGTACGAGCATCCCGACCTGGCGCAGTACCGCTTTGCCGAGGGAGTCAAGCGGGTGGACGAGGCGGTGGATGCCTTTTTCCTGGAGCTGGGACTGCGCCATGATCGCGAGAACGCTCGCTACGAGATCGTTACCCCCAACCACGACCGCGTAGCCCTCTTTGCTCATCAGGGCTTCGGTATGTGCTTCTTCAGCAGTATGCTGGATATCCCCTACCCCATGTTCTGCACCCATTTCGACTTCGGCCACAGCTCCATGTCGGTGATCCACTTCGCCGAGCACGGCGGCTATGTCTACCCCAAGGTGCTGCAGGTGTCCAACGATTCCCATTTGTACCGCGAGGGGATTTTGACAGGCTATCATAACGTTATCAAATTCTGAAACAAATATAAGGAGACACAGATCATGAACACCTTCTACCCCGAGATCAAAAAGAACTTCGGCTTCGGCATGATGCGCCTCCCCATGAGCGGGGACGCCGTGGACATCCCCCAGACCTGCGCCATGGTGGACGCCTTCCTTGCGGCGGGCTTCAACTACTTCGACACCGCCCACGGCTACATCGGCGGCAAGAGTGAGCTGGCGGTCAAGGATTGCCTCACCTCCCGCTACCCTCGTGAGAGTTACATCCTCACCGACAAGCTCTCTCCCAACTTCTTCAACTCCGAGGCCGAGATCCGTCCCTATTTTGCGTCCATGCTGGAGGCCTGCGGGGTGGATTACTTCGACTTTTTCCTTCTGCATTCCCTCAATAAGGGAAACTACCCCCACTATACCAGGAACCGCGCCTTTGAGATCGCCGCCGAGCTGAAGGCTGAGGGCAAGGTGCGCCACGTGGGTATCTCCTTCCACGACACCGCCGACGTGCTGGAGACCATTCTCGCGGAGCAGCCTGTCATCGAGGTGGTCCAGCTCCAGTTCAACTACCTGGACTACGAGGACGCCCACGTCCAGAGCCGCCTCTGCTACGAGGTCTGCGTGAAGTACGGTAAGCCCGTCATCGTCATGGAGCCCGTCCGCGGCGGCAGTTTGGTCAACCTCCCCGAGGAGGGGCTGGACGTTCTGCGGGAGCTGGGCCACTATTCTCCCGCAGGATACGCCATCCGCTACGCCGCCTCCTTCGACAACATCTTTATGGTGCTGTCGGGTATGAGCAACATGGAGCAGATGGAGGATAATATCAAGTCCATGAAAGACTTCACCCCCTTCACCGAGTCCGAGCATGAGGCGGTTCGAAAGGTGGCCGATATCATCCGCGCCATTCCCACCATCCCCTGCACAGGCTGTAAGTACTGCACCGACGGCGACCGTTGCCCCATGCACATCAATATTCCCAGCCTGTTCAACGTCGAAAACAAGGCACGCCGCTTCAATACCGACGACGCCCGCGGCCACTACGGCTGGGTGACATCCAAGGGCGGTAAACCCGCCGACTGCATCGAGTGCGGTATGTGCGAGGAGATCTGCCCCCAGCAGCTGCCCATCCGTCAGTTACTCAAGGAAATCGGGGAGCGGTTTGACGCCTGACCTTGTGGAAAACATCGAAAAATGGGAAGGATTTATATGAAAAATCTCCCGTTTCCCCCTTTACAAATACTTTAAATTGTGTTAAAATATAGGAGTAAAAGGGAGTAGCTTGCGGCCGCGTGCCGTGCTCCGCGCGTCAGTACGGTTTCGACCCGCGCGGGGATGAAATAGCAAGACTTTTACCGACTGCCCGATCCACGGCTTCGGTAAAAGTCTTTTTATTTCGGCTGTTTCCCAAAAGCAAAAAAGAAAAGAGAGGTAAAAGACGTGAATTTCTTCCAGCAACTGGCAGACCTGTTCTCTAACTTCGGTAACATCACCCTACCTCAACTTGCCATGTGGTGTATCGGCGGTCTACTTATCTATCTGGCCATCAAGAAGGACATGGAGCCCACCCTGCTCCTGCCCATGGGCTTCGGTGCCATCCTGGTCAACCTACCCATGTCGGGCGCGGTGAATCAGTGGGCAGAGGGAATCCTTGAGGAGGGACCCATCGACGTCCTCTTCAACGCGGGTATCGCCAACGAGCTCTTCCCCTTGCTTCTGTTCATCGGCATCGGTGCCATGATCGACTTCGGCCCCCTGCTCTCCAACCCCAAGCTCATGATCTTCGGCGCGGCCGCCCAGTTCGGTATCTTCTTTACCCTGTGTCTGGCGGGTGTCGTGGGCTTTGAGCTGAAGGATGCCGCCTCCATCGCTATCATCGGCGCGGCTGACGGCCCCACCTCCATCTTCGTGGCCAACTATTTCGATTCCAACTATACGGGTGCCATCATGGTGGCCGCTTACTCCTATATGGCGCTGGTGCCCATCGTCCAGCCTCCTGTCATCAAGCTGTTGACCACCAAAAACGAGCGTATGATCCGTATGTCCAACAAGGACATTAATGTTTCCAAGCGCACCAAGATCCTGTTCCCCATCGTCATCACCATCATCACGGGTATCGTCTCCCCCAAGAGCGTGGCTCTCATCGGTTTCCTCATGTTCGGTAATCTCATTCGCGAGTGCGGCGTGCTGGACAGCCTGTCCGAGACCGCCCAGAAGGTGCTGGCCAACCTGGTTACCCTGTTCCTGGGTCTCACCATCGCCACCAAGATGCAGGCCGAGTTTTTCCTGCGCTTCGAGACCCTGCTCATCATCGGCCTGGGTCTGTTCGCCTTTGTCTTTGATACCGCAGGCGGTGTACTTTTCGCTAAACTGCTAAACGTCTTCCTGCCCAAGGACAAGAAGATCAACCCCATGATCGGTGCGGCGGGTATCTCGGCATTCCCCATGTCTGCACGCGTGGTGCATAAGATGGGTCTGGAGGCCGACAACTCCAATTTCCTGCTCATGCACGCCATCGGCGTCAACGTTTCGGGACAGATCGCCTCGGTCATCGCCGGCGGTATGATCCTCAATCTCATTGCTAAATAATAGGAGGGTACTGACATGAAGAAACTGTTTGCTTTATCGGTTCTGCTGACCCTCTGCCTGGTTTTCTCTCTGCCCCTGTTCGTCATGGCAGAGACTACCGCTCCCGAGACCGTGGAGGAGACTTCTTCCGCCGTGACCACCGCTCCCGTCGAGACCCAAGCTTCTACCGAGGACGAGTCTGCTCCCGAAAACGAGACCGAGACCGAATACAAGATGAACTTCGGCTTCTACCTTGATACTCTGCTGACAACCCTCCCCGTTATGGGCATGGGTATGTTGGGTATCTTTCTCGTGACCTGCGTCATCGTGCTGGCCGTTGTGGTGCTGAGCAAGATTGGTAAGGAGAAAGACGAGGAATAAACCATGCTCCAAAGTCGAAAAGCCCGCCATCGGCGGGCTTTTCGTTTTGGCGTAGGACATGTAAATTTGGGTTTGTAGGGTAGAACGGGGAGTCCAGAGCAATGTCATTAAGTTAAGAAAAGAACCAAGTTCAGAAATGGACTTGGCTCTTTTTTTGCAAAAAAGTTAAAAAATTTTTGAAAAAGGGGTTGACAAAAAGGAAAAAGTGTGCGGGCGATTTTATTAGCAAGCTAATAAATTCCCCCCTTGTTAATAGAGGAAAATCCGCTATTGACGAGGAGACAAGAAATGACCTACACCCCTAAGATTATTAAAAAGGCACTGAAAAAATGCATCAATGAAATGTCTGCCCATCCCGAAA
>JAZSBH010000010.1:0-29439 GCA_045602325.1 Eubacteriales bacterium
AGGTTCTTGGCCGCCGGAGGCCGCTCTCCCGCTCCCCGACAAACCCAAATTTGAAACCTCCCACAGGAGTCCACCATGAACAACATGCAAAACCAAAATTTCCCCTACGTCCCGCAAAGCAGTTTTGTCCGTCTCGGGCGCAGCTTTATCGCGGGAATAAAAGCGGCACCCAAGAGAGCGGCGGCACGGGTGGGCAGTTTTTTCAAGCGATGCGCCGCCCGGATCCGCGACTTTTTCGCCCATTTTGCCGAGGGCGACGGCATCACTAAGGGCTCTTACCTCGTCATGGGGTTGGGACACCTGCGGCGGGGTCAGATCGCGCGCGGCATCATCTATCTGATCCTGCAAGCCCTGTTCATCCTCTACATGGTAACCTTCGGCGGTCGCTACTTGGGGATGTTCTTTCAGAACTTCTTTACCGGCGGCAACGTGGGGCGGGTGGAGACCTTTGTTTCCGACGTATGGGATCCCGAGCTGGGTGAATACGTCAAGATCGCAGGAGATAATTCCTTCCACATCGTGCTCTACGGCATCCTATCTGCCTTTGTCATCCTGTTCTTTATCCTGACCTACCTGCGGTCGGTGGGGGAGGCTTACGCCCTGGAGCAGTCCTCCATCATCGGGCGCAGACCCGACGGACTCAGGCGGGATATTGCCCTGCTCGGGGACAGTAAATTTCACGTCACCCTTCTGTCCCTCCCCATGGTAGGGCTGTTCATCTTTACGGTGGTTCCCCTGGTGACCATGATCCTCATTGCCTTTACCAGCTACGACGCCAACCACGAGGTGCCCGAGCACCTGTTCCAGTGGGTGGGCTTCCAAAATTTCGGGGAGATGCTGTCGGGCGGCTCCTCTCTGGGTGCCACCTTCCGCAGAGTTCTGACCTGGACCCTCACCTGGGCGTTCTTTTCCACCTTTACCAACTACTTCGTGGGTATGCTTCTGGCTCTGCTCATCAACAAGAAGGGGATCCGTCTCAAAAAACTCTACCGCACCCTGTTCGTGGCCACCATCGCCGTCCCCCAGTTCGTCTCGTTGCTCATTATGTCCAAAATGCTGGACACGGGCGGCGGTATTCTGGGCAGCGGCGGCGGTATCATCACCCAGTTTATCGAGAACGTATTCGGCTACCATCTGCAGTTCGGGCTGGACATTCTGACCACCCGTATCTGCATCATTCTGGTCAACCTCTGGATCGGTGTGCCCTACAGTATGCTGCTGTGCAGCGGTATTCTCATGAACATCCCCGAGGATCTCTACGAATCCGCCCGCATCGACGGCACGGGACCTCTGCGTCGATTCATGAAGATCACCCTGCCCTATATGCTGTTCGTCACGGGGCCTTACCTTATTACCCAGTTCATCGGGAATCTCAATAACTTCAACGTCATCTTCCTGCTCAGCGGAGGAGGTCCCGGTGATCTCTCCCTCTACACGAACGGCGCCAAGGGCACCGACCTGCTCATCACTTGGCTCTACAAGCTCTCTCTGGGGGCTGACCGCAACTACAAGCTGGCCTCGGTGATCGGTATTCTGGTCTTTCTGATCTCGGCCATCCTGTCGTTGGTGGTCTACAACCGCTCATCCGCCGTGAAAGGAGAGGAACATTTCCAATGAATCGAGCCATTCCGTCAACCAACACAGCCTCCAAACAGGGGCGCCTTCTTGGCATGCGCGCCAAGCGTGCGGTGGGCAACACAGCGGGGCAGGTGGTGCTCACCGCCCTGTCCCTGCTTTGGATCATCCCGCTCATTTACCTGTTCGTACAGTCCTTCCGTGCCGAGCCGGGGGCGTGGAGCTCCACCTTCTTTCCGCAGACCTGGACACTGGACAACTACAAGCGGCTGTTCACCGAAACAGATTTTCCCCGCTGGTACGGAAACACCCTGCTCATCGCTACGGTGAGCTGCGCCATCACCACCCTATTCGTGCTGGCCGTATCCTACGCCTTTTCCCGTATCCGTTTCCCTGCCCGCAAGCCCCTCATGAACGTCATGCTCATCCTGGGGATGTTCCCTGGATTCATGTCCATGTCGGCGGTATATTTTCTTCTGAAGATCCTGCTCCCCAACAATTACCAGTCCCACGTCAGCCTCATCATTGTCTACTCGGCGGGGGCGGCGCTGTCCTACTATATCGCCAAGGGCTTCTTTGACACCGTGCCCAAGTCCCTGGACGAGGCCGCCCGCATGGACGGAGCCAGCCGTGCCCTGGTATTTCGCAAGATCATTCTCCCCCTCTCCAAGCCCATCATCATCTACACCATTCTCATCAGCTTCATCTCCCCCTGGTGTGACTATATCTTCGTGTCCTACATCCTGTCGGGCGTGCCCGATACGGGAATGTACACCGTCTCCCTCGGTATGTTCCGCTGGCTGGAGCGAGAGATGATCCAGCAGTATTTCACCACCTTCTGCGCCGCCGCAGTGGTCGTAGCGGTGCCCATTACCCTCTTGTTCATGTGGCTGCAGAAGTATTACGTGCAGGGCGTGACCGGAGGCGCGGTGAAGGGGTAATATTCATTTATCGGAGAGCGAAAGAGCGCCTGAGGAAAAACTTCTTGAAAGAAGTTTTTCCCCAGACCCCTTTTCAAGAACTTTCAAAAAAGATATTGATAAATAACCCCTTTTGAAAGTTTTGAGGATTCTTAAGGAACTTTTCAAAAGTTCCTTAAGCAGGGTGCCGCCGAGCTTGCTCGGCATGCAGTGCCCCTGCAAACCCAAATTTACATTATCAAAGGAGCAAACGCTATGGCAAGCCTTACCCTCAAACACATCTACAAGGTTTACGATGACAGCACCAAGGCGGTCAACGACTTCAATATGGAGATACAGGACAAGGAATTCATTGTCTTCGTCGGCCCCTCGGGATGCGGCAAATCCACCACCCTGCGCATGATCGCGGGACTGGAGGACATCTCGGCGGGGGAATTGCGGATCGATAACGTCATCGTCAACGATGTGGAGCCGGGAGATCGGAATATCGCCATGGTGTTCCAGAACTACGCCCTCTACCCCCACATGACGGTGTATGAGAATATGGCCTTCTCCCTGAGAACCGCCAAGGTACCCAAGGACGTCATCCACGAAAAGGTCATGGAGGCCGCCCGCATTCTGGGCATCACCGAGTACCTGGAGCGCAAGCCCAAGGCCTTATCCGGCGGTCAACGTCAGCGGGTGGCATTAGGCCGTGCCATCGTGCGGAGCCCCAAGGTGTTCCTTTTGGACGAGCCCCTCTCCAACCTGGACGCCAAGCTCCGCGCCGCCATGCGCGCCGAGATCACCCGACTCCACGAGAGGCTGGGCACCACCTTCATCTACGTCACCCACGACCAGGTAGAGGCCATGACCATGGGGAGCCGCATCGTGGTCATGCGGGGGGGCTTTGTCCAGCAGATCGACACCCCCAAAAACCTCTACAACCACCCCGCCAACCTCTTTGTGGCGGGCTTTATCGGCACCCCCCGCATGAACTTCTGGCACGCCACCCTGCGAAAGGACGGAAGCACCGTCCATATCAAGCTGGACAGCGGCGCCACCCTCGACGCTGACTACGCCACCCTCAACCGCGTCCAGACTCGCTACATGGACGGTAGTCACCCCGTGACCGTGGGTGTCCGCCCCGACGATGTCATTCCCTGGAAGGAGGGCATGAATCCCGCCGAGTGGGCGCGGATCCCCGTGACCGTCACCGTGGTGGAGGCGCTGGGCGGGGAGACCCTGGTCTACGGGCACCTGGGGGTCGCGGTACCAGATGATGACCCCATTGGCGAAGTAGTTGAATCCGTCGAGCGGACAGGCGGAAAAGAGAAGTCCGAGACGAGTGAACACGACCGCGTCACAAATGACGCCATCATCATCAAAGCTCCCGCCGAGTTTGATGCCCACCGAGGAGACGTGGTGGACGCGGCGGTCAATCTCCGCAAGCTCCATCTGTTTGACCGGGAGACCGAGGTCAGCATCAAGCCCCGCATCCCCACCGAGAACCTGTGTGACTGCACCATTGAAAACGACTTTTTGTACTTCGCCTCCCAGCGGTTTCCCCTGCCGCCCGCGCTGTACGGTAAGGGCGCGACCCCGCGCAAGGATCACGCCACGCCCCCCACTTCCCTCACCCTCCCCGCCGACGCTGTTTTGCTGGGTACGGGGAGCGGCCGTGCCCGCGTGGATGAGACCGAGATCTTTGACGCTGACGTCAGCCAACGAACCCTCTACCGCCTGACCGTTGGGGATACCACCCTCTTTGCCCTGGAGGCCGCGCCGCCCCGCTACCGAGTGGGGGATTCCGTTCCCTTTGACTTGGATTTCAGCCGCATCACGGTGGAAGCCTGCGGGATCACGCCCCTCCCCGCGGAAAACAGTTTGGACGGGCGTTTCATCAAAGAAAAGGAAGTAGATGACCGTTCGGACAGTCCCACCCGCGGACGCAAGATCTACCGCTTTTACCTGGATATTTCCGACCAGCCCGTGACCGCCGATGAAGGGTTGTGCCAAAAGCTGTTTTCCTGCAAGGGCACCGCCATTTTCCACACCCCCCTGTCCTACCGCTTCCCTGCCGAGGCAGTGACCGTAATCCCTCGCGTCACGGGGGAGGACAAGACCACCCTCATGGGCAAGATCACCGAGGTTTTGGACTACGGCCGCACGGTCTACGCTCGTATCGCCGTGGGAAGTCAGCAGGTGATCGCGCCCTATGACGGGCGGGCGGGAGAGCCTGTGAGCATCGCCATCGACCAAAGCAAGCTCACCGTGGTGGATCGGGAGGCGGATATTATTATTGTGTAAAGGGAAACCGAGACGAGGACAAATCTGCCCCGTCTCGGTTTCTGCATTTTTCTGTTTCAGGTATACTGCTCCACGATCCGCTCCTCCCCCGTGTCCACGTCCTCGAAGTAGAACAGAGTGTAGAGCATATTCTCGTATTCCTTCCCCTTCTTGCGCTTCTGCTTGATAAAGCGCATGGGCTTACCGCTCGGGGACACGGGCCACTCGGCCTCCTGCACCCAGCGGGGGTAGATAATACCGGATACGTGGAATGCCTCCTTGATGCGGGACTTGACCTCCTTGATCCGCTTGCTCCCCGTCATTGTCTCGGGCACGCTGTCCAGAATGGCCTCGATGATGCCCGCCTCCTCCACCTCGACCCCGCCGATATACTCGGGGCAGGCATCCAGCATGAAGGAATGCTTTTCGGAGAGGGTGTTGTCACGGACGAAAGTCTCCTCGGGGAAAAGCTGCTCCATCAGCCGACAGAGCCAGCCTTGGAGGTTGAGCTGATGACCCAAGCGGTCGGGGGTCTTTTGCCGCTCCGCCATGCGGCGGATGTTGTAGGGGAAGGTCTCCCAGCTCCGATACTCGCGGGTAAACAGGGTCCGCACGCCATCCACCATGTGCGCTACGTAGTCGGGCTTGTAGCTTGTGGGAGAACACAACACCATGTCGAAATTCGGCAGAAGCATGGGAATGATGGAGTCAAACCCCGCCTTCTTCGGGTCTACCGCCGAGAGAAGCCGTACCACCTCCAAGGCCAAGGGGATCTGCTCCTCTATGGAGGAGTTCTCTGCGTCACGCAGATTCCCGTAGGCGGTCATGATCTCACGGCAGTGCATGTCGGGAAGCTTTTTCAGAAAGTGTTCCATTCCAACCTCGATGGAATCTTCCATGGTCATCCCCTCGGGGATCAGACTTTGCAACCAATCCAAGGCCTCGGGGGTGGACTCAAACCAAGCCACGAAGTCGGCGGGGGGCATACGCCCTTCAATGAAGTCAACGATGTTTCTTTTGTAGATCCGTTGCATATTCTCTTTCCTTTCCATATTTATGTGTTCTTGTATCTTACCGAAATTAAATCTTCAGATACCCCTTCAGCACCTTGAGGGTATTCCACACTCCGTCGATGTGGCTTCGCTCGTAGCCGTGGCTGGCGTAGACACCGGGGCCGATGAGGCCGTGGCGGATGTCGTAGCCCGCCGAGAGGGTCGCCTCCACGTCCGAGCCGTACATGGGGTAAATATCCACGGCGTAGTCAGCGCCCTCGGCCTTGGCGGCCTCGATGAGTTTGCCGACAACCTCATAATTGTAGGGGCCGTGGGAGTCCTTGGCGCAAATGGATACCGTGCGCTCGGTGCAGGACAGGCCGCTGCCCACACAGCCCATATCCACGCTGATGCCCTCAGTCACGCCGGCGGGGCAGGAGGCCGCACAGCCGTGACCCACCTCCTCGTAGACCGTAATGTGGATGTAGGTACGGCGGGGGAGGGTGATATTTTCATCCTTGACGTACTTAGCAAAGCCCAGCAGAATAGCCACCGAGAGCTTGTCGTCCAGGAAACGGCTCTTAATGTAGCCCGAGGCGGTAACCCGGGTGCGGGGCTCAAAGGCCACGATGTCCCCCACCTCGATGCCAAGGGCGCGGGTGTCGGCAGCGGAGCTGACGTCCTCATCCAGCACCACCTCGGTGGTATCGAAGGTGCGGTTGGTCGAGCTATAACTCGGGTTGACATGGACCGAGGCGTTGCAGAGCTGGAGGGTGCCCTCAATGACCTTGCCGTCGCGGGTATGGACGCGGACGTTCTCGGTCTCGCCGTTGTCGGCCTTCATGCCGCCCAGATTGGTCAGGCGCAGGCGGCCGTTGCCCTTGATCTCGGCCACCATACCCCCCAGGGTATCGGCGTGAGCGGCCAGGAGCAGACCGCCCTCGGGGGAGTCGATGCCCCCCAGGTCGATCATCACACCGCCCTTGACGGTGATCTCGGCGGGATAACCGAGGGCGGCAAACTCGGCTCTCACCCACTCGGCGGCGGCCCCCGTGTAGCCCGTAGGGCTGTCGATGGCCAGCAGGGCACAGGCCTTTTCGGTGGCGTATTCGGCGTAAATTCGATTCAACATATGTATATCCTCCGTTTTGGGAATTGGTTTTCTTCATTGTAGCACAAATTCGGGCGGGAGTCAAGGCCGTATAAAAAAATAGAGGATTTCTCCCCCCTGTTTTTGACATAACTATTCAGCTTCCCTGCAGTTTGTCGAACTGTTTGACGGAACAGAGTGCCAATTTATAGGGTGACCCTCATCCGCCGCCCGCCGCATTCGCTGGGCGGCACCTTCCCCCAGGGGAAGGCAAGGGTCTTGTGTTTCTCGTCAATCGAAAAACCTTTTGATTTCAGTATGTTTTTTGGATATAGGAAACGAAAAACATACCTCGTGCTTGCCTTCCCCCGGGGGAAGGTGGCACGCCCAAAGGCGTGACGGATGAGGGTCACCCTGCCCAGTTCCACTCTGTTCCGTCAGACAGACAAACCCAAATTTGAAGCATTTTGCAAATATCTATGCTATACAATAGCCTGGTATTTCTCATCCTATCCTGTTTTTATCGACATGACCATCATGACGACCAAAATAGAAAAAGATAACCGCCGGTCTTCCACAACTACGGTTATCTTTTAACTGTACACGAGGAAGCAACCGCTATCGGTAGCCCCTACATCATCATTATACTCTACCTTGCACCATTTGTCAATACCTTTTATGAAATTTCCCGCCATCTCCGCAGGCGGCTTTTTTATTCCCTTGAATCCAATCAACGGTTGGACGCCAAACAACTATTTGATAATTGATTTTTCCATCAATGTATGCTATACTGTCATCACACCGGTGAATACAGAACAAGGAGAATCTATATGCAACTGAACATTGGCACAAAGATCAAGGAGCTGCGCCGCCGAGACGGACGCACCCAGGAAGCCCTGGCCGAGGCACTGGGCGTGACCAACCAGGCTGTGTCCCGCTGGGAGTCGGGGGGCAGCTATCCCGATATGGAGATGGTGCCCGCTATTGCGAATTACTTTCACGTGTCTATTGACGAATTGTTTGGGTACCAGAATGATCGGGAGGAGCGGATCAAGCGGATTTTGGAGGAGGCAAAGAACCAAATAAACACCCAAGGCAACATTTTGGGGAAGGATCACGGAGACTACGAGGGCTGTGTGCAAATGCTCCGCGAAGCCGCCGAGGAATTTCCGGGTGAGCCCGAAATTCTTTTCCAGCTCGCAGGAGCATTGTACCGGCTCGGATGGCAAAAGCAGGGTCGTGCCATACGCATGAAGGATGACGATAAAGAGCACTTTTATGAAAATGTGGAATACAACACTCAAAACGCCTATTGGTGGGAAGCCTTACAGGTATATGAAAAGCTGCTGAAAATGGATATTTTATCCGAACGCCGCGGGGAAATCGTACTTACGGTCGTAATGATCTACAAAAGCATGGGTGAATACGAAAAAGCCAAGGCACTTTCCCGTGCGCAGGACTCCATGCAGTATTCCAGAGAAGCGCTTTTACCGCGAGCCGTGGTTGGCGAGGAAATAGATCAAGCCCAGGGGGAAAGCATTATTGCGTGTCTGCACGTACTGGATTGGGTACTGTCCTATGCGGTTACATACAAGCCGGATACCCAGATCACTGAATACGACAAAAGTATCCTTTTGGCCGTCGCTCATATGTACGAGCTGGTATTCAACGACGGAAGATGCGGGAGTGAGCACTGGAGGTTAGGACGCATGTATCGCAATCTTTCCCGGCATGAGGCCATCAACGGGGGAGATATGCAAAAAGCCATTGCCTATTTTGACAAGAGTTTCACTCACTACAAAGCATGCAAGGAGATCTGCGGACAGGGCGACTATCACTATTCCGCTCCGCTCGTATCCAAGGTAACAGTTTCGGGTGACAGGCTTCCAGCCGTATGGGGTGACTATTGGAAAGAAATTCTGAATGGTATGCCCGACAGGCTCGTCACCGAACTCCGCCAAAACCCCAAATACGCCGAATGCTTCGCATAATCCCCTGCCCCGCCTCGTGCGGGGCATCTTTTTGTTTGCGGAATACACACAAAGCAAAATTCAACTTGAAGTAGAATCAAAGAGATAAAACTCAACATTCTTACTATTGCAAGTTGATTTGTTTCGTGCTATAATATACTCACAAGATAGCTATCTTAGAAAATCTTGGAGGATAGAATATGTTAGATCAAAAGTTATTTGGCGAAAAGCTTCGCAATCACAGAAAAAAGCTTGGCATGACGCAGGAAGAGGTTGCGGAAAAAGTAGGTGTATCTCCACAAGCCGTATCAAAATGGGAATCGGGAGATTGCTTGCCCGATTGCTTCAATTTGAAAGCTATCAGTGATGTTTACAAGATTTCTGCTGATGTTCTTCTCGAAACTGAATCGGATGGCGATATTGATGCCGTTGCAAGCAAGATTGAACAGCTTGGAACAGAATTTATTTGGGCAACAGCAAACTGTGATCGATACAATAATAACCTTCATCAAGAGCTGGGGGAAGATCTTTGGAAAATGTGGAAGGGCATCTATTTCGCAGAAACCGGAAATCGAAAGATTCAAGAAGAAAGTAAGAATCAAGGAAACCTCAGAATTATAGGTTCATATGGAACAAAAATCTGGGACGATCAAGGTGTGGCTTGCGTGATTAAATCATCGCTGATCAAGCAACTCTCTCCCTTCGACACAAACACGATAGAAGTCATGCAGGCACTTTGCAGTGAAGAAGGCCAAAAGCTGATCTTGGCTTTGAGCTGTGATGTTCCAACATCAAAACAAGCGCTCATCGAAAAAGCCAATATTGAAATATCCCGCTTGAATGAGCTTCTGCTTTTGTTTGCCGAAAACCGCATTATTGAATTTGTTGCGGAAAATCGTTCAGAGGATAGGGGATATTTGATCTGCGGTCATTGCGGTATTGCTGCATACATGGTACTGACGGCAATGTATGTGCTGAATAAAAAGAACTGTACCGTTTCTCAATATCTCATAGGATGAATAACTTTCTTGCCCCGCCCGTGCGGGGCTTTTTCCATCTCCCCAAAAACTTTCCGAGCAATTTGCCCAAAAACCTTGACACTTCCCTTCTTTTCCTGTATAATAAGACCACATACTCGATACGCTTTCCGAAAGGAGATTTCCCTATGTATATCTGGTGCAAGCCCGCCTCGGCCCAGGTGTTCAAGCACACCCGTATGTGGCCCGAGGACTCCACCGCGCTGACCCTGCACATCGCCCGCAGCATGGTAGTGTCGGGACAGGTCTGTCTGCGGGACGTGGACACTGCCTTTGACGTCAACGGCGTGGACTTCTCAGGGCTCCCCAAGGATGTGACCGCCGCGTCCTACTTCGCCGATTATGTCACCTACAACGACGGCGTTCCCTACCCCGATATGATCTCCACCAATGCCGCCGTCCAGGTTCCCATGAACGCCACCCAAAGCGTATGGGTCTGCTTCCGCGTGGGCGAGGACGCCCCCGTGGGCACATCCACCGTTACGGTCACGGTACATACAAGCCTTGGTGACTACGGCATCGACTGGAAGCTGACCGTCTACCCCGTGACCCTGCCCGCCCCCAAGGATTCCGCCTTCGGGCATGAGTATTTCCTCAATCCCATGGGCTATTTTCCCAAGGATCACCCCTGCGAAAAGCCCCCCTGTGAGCCCTTCTACACCCATATCCGCTACGACGAGGGCTGGTGGGCGCTCATGGAGAATTTCGCCAAGACCCTTGCGACCATGCGGGTCAACAGTCTGAACATCCCCGTCATGGCCCTGCTCTCGGACGGCGGCTCCAAACGGCTCGGTGCCACCGAGTGGGCGTTGGATTTCGAACTCTTTGATCGTTTCGTGGAGCATTTCCTGGCACACGGCTCCTTCCGCTACCTGTCTATCTCGGCCATCATAGCCTCGGTGGACGGCAAGACCATGCAGGCCATTGACGAGAAGGGAGGCGTGACTTGGCTCACGATCTTCACCCCCGAATGCGAGGCGTGGGCGAGAGCCTTTTACAGCGGTATTTACAAGCACTTTGAGGAGAAGGGATGGCTGTCCATGCTCCAGATGCGCCTGCAGGATGAGCCTCACTCCACCGAGTTCTGGAAGTGGGCCAAGGATCTCTGCCGTGAGTGCATGCCTGGCATCGTCTGCGGCGAGCCCCTGGACACCCACACCGTCTCCCGGGAGCTTTGCGGCTACGTGGACCAGTACATTCCCCGCATCGAGGTCTACGAGGAGGGCAAGGACTACTATCTCGAACGTCAAAAGGCCGGCGATCAGGTCTGGTGCTACTCCTGCTGTTATCCCTTCGTCATGGGCTGGATGAACAAGTTCATCGACCTGCCCCCCATCTATTCCCGCCTCATGAAGTGGGCCTGCTTCACCCACGGCATCACCGGCTTCCTCCATTGGGGCTTCAACTACTGGGGCATCTCCCTGTACGGTCTCCATCCCGACGCCCGCTTCAAGGGTGACGGCTTCATCGTCTATCCTGACGCAGAAAATAACGGTCTCATGCTTTCTGCCCGCGGTCTGAATACCCGCGAAGGCATCCAGGACTGGGAACTTCTCTCCATGCTGGAGAAAAAGAATCCCGCCGCCGCAAAAGCCATTGCCTGCCGCGTGGCCAAGGGCTTTACCGATCTCCACACCGATCCCCTCTCTCTGGAGGCGGCGCGGGCTGAGATACTTACCCTTCTGACCTGATCTTACGAAAGGAGTTTTCAAATGAAACGCATATCCATCAAACAAACCCTCTCTCTCCTGCTGGCCGTCCTCATGCTGGCTGCCTACGCCACGGCTCTCATCCTGCCCACCTTCGCGGCAGACGTATCCGTGCAGAACGGCACGGGCAACCGCGGTGCCGTCCGTGTAGGCGACGTTTTCGCCTACCGCGCCAAGGTGAACGGCGAGTTCACTGCCTTCGCCTATTCCATGCCCACCTGGACGGAGACCAATTCTGCCTGTACCCTGGCTCTCTACAAATGGACGGGAAACCTCAATGCTTCCCTGGAAGGAGATCCCATCGCTTCCCAGCGCTTTGATCCCATGCGGGACAACGCCACCAACAAGCTGACCTTTGATCCCCAGCCCGCGGGCGAATACCTGTTCGTGGTACAGGATCCCCGCGGTGCGGTCGGCGTCTGGACCAACGAGGGCGCATCCAACACCCTGGGCTTCCTCTACATCAACGGCATGGAAAAGCCCGATGAGCCCGATCTCAAGATCACCTTTACCGAAGCCCCCGACGAGCCCTTCGGCCAGTGCGAGCCCATGGAAGAGCCCGTAGACGGCAACCACACCCCGCCCGCCGAGTACGTCATCCCCGATGACAGCCTCATCAAGACCCACCCCGTCATGCCTGACACCTGGGTCTTCACCGACGGTTTGGGTCGTGAGTCCCTGACCAACGCCGAGGTAGGAGACCTCCGCGAGGACAAGACGGTGGCCATGTTCTACTGGACCTGGCACGCCGAGCAGGGCGGCCACAAGCCCTTCAACAACCAGGAATTCCTGGATAAGTACCCCGAGGCTATCAACGACTACGACCATCCCGGCTGGCCGAAATCCGGCTACCAGCACGCCTGGAACGAGTCCATCTACGGCTTCTACCGCAACACCGACACCTGGGTGGTGCGCCGTCAGGGCGAGATGCTGGCCAACGCCGGTGTGGACGCCATCTTCACCGATAACACCAACGGCACCTTCACCTGGCGCTCGGCTTACCAGTCGGTGTTCCAGACCTGGTCGGATGCCATGGACGACGGCGTGCTGACCCCTAAGGTCTCCTTCATGACCCCCTTCGGGCCCAACCCCGAGACCGTCACCCAGCTCCGCAATATGTACATGGACTTCTACCGCAAGGGTGACTACCAGAAGCTGTGGTTCTACTGGGAGGGCAAGCCCATGCTCATGTCCCACGGCGGCGATGCCGGCCTTCTGAAAACCAGCGACAACACCGAAAAAGAGATCAAGAACTTCTTTACCTGGCGTCCCAACTACGCAGGCTACAAGAACGGCAATCCCGCCATTGGCCAATGGGGTTGGCTCTCCACCTATCCCCAGGCAGTCTACTACGCAACCAACCGCGATAAGCGGGACGGCATTGCCGAGCAGATCACCGTCGGCGTGGCCGTCAACCACAACTACGAGTTGGATCAGATCTCGGCCATGAACGGCGGTCCCGTCATTGGTCGCTCCTACACCAGCGATAACCCCACCCGCTACAACACCGAGGGTGCCGAGGCCTCCAAGTGGGGCTACAACTTCTCCGAGCAGTTCGACTACGCTCTGGAAGTCGATCCCAAGGTAGTCTTCATCACGGGCTGGAACGAGTGGATCGCAGGCCGCTATCAGACCTGGCCTGAGGGTTACCAGTCCGCCGTGGAGAACGCCTTCCCCGACCAGTGCAACGATGAGTATTCCCGTGACCTGGAGCCCACCAAGGGTGCGCTGAAGGATCACTACTACTACCTGATGGTCAACTACGTCCGCAAGTACAAGGGCGCCCGTCCCATCCCCACCCCCGGCCTGCAGGCCACCATCGACATCACCAAGGATAATACCCAGTGGAGCACGGTGGAGCCCTACTACGCCGCCTACATCGGCAACACCGATGACCGCGAGGCCAACGGCTACAGCGACATCTGGTACTGGGATTACTCAGGCCGTAACGACATCATCGGCGCCAGAGTTGCCCGCGACGAGGAATTCGTATACTTCTACGTGGAGTGCTTTGATAATATCACCCCCTACACCGATCCTTTGTGGATGGTGCTCTACATCGACTCCGACCAGCAGAATCAGGGCTGGGAGACCTTTGACTACGTGTTGAACAAGACCTCTCCCACCGCGACTAAGGCCACTCTTGAAAAGTTCACCGGCAACGGCTACGAGACCGAGAAGGTGGGCGAGGTGGACTACACCGTGGACGGCAAGTACATGCAGGTCAAGGTACCCAAGTCTATGCTGGCTCTCTCGGGCTACGACTTCACCGTCAACTTTGCCTGGACCGATAACGTCCACGACGAGGACGATCAGGGCGAGATGGGCGACACCGAGTACAAGTACACCAAGTTCTCGGGCGACATCATGAACTTCTACATCTCGGGTGACGTAGCTCCTGCGGGACGCTTCAAGTTCAGCTACATCTCCACCAATGAGAACGCCACGGGTATTCCCGATGAGACCCAGCCCGAGACCACGACTCCCACCGAGCCCGTGGTCACCGAGCCCACGACCCAGGAAAACACCGACGTCACCGCCGGGCACCCCACCGAGCAGACCACCGAACCCACCAACGAGACAACCACTGAGCCTGCCAAGGGCGGCTGTGCCTCCGTGATCGCTGTGGCATCGGTTTCCATGCTGATCACACTCCTTGGTTCTGCTGTGATCCTGCGGAAGAAGGAAGATTGATTTTTCCACGTATACACAAAGAAGGCTACCCACAGCGGGTAGCCTTCCCTTTTTTTATCGCATCATTCCTCCGTGTCAGCAGTCTGTACCTGCTGCTGAGCAGCGAGCATCATATCCTTGACCTTCATGAGTCGCGTGGTATTGCCACGCTCGTTCTCCTCCAGCTTCATCTTAATGGTCTTGATGGTCTCGAGGTAGCGGGGCATCATGATATACTCCAGAGCGTTGACGCGACGGCGGGTCTTTTCGATCTCCTCGGCCAGCATCTGGGCGGTCTTTTCCATCTCAGCCAGCTTGACCAGATCAGTCAGAATGTCGTTGAGCTCTCTGGCGGCGGCGTCCAGCTCACCCGAGGTAAAGGCCATGCCGTAGTTGTAGCCGTCGGCGCCTCCCTCAGACAAGACTTGCAGGGAGAAGACGGGTACCGTCACGCTCATGACGTTCTTGTAGCCCACGTCCAGCTTCCCTTCCTTCTTGGGCAGAATGAGGGCTTCCTTGAGCATCATGGGACTAACCGTCGCGCTGGCAATGCTGAAGCTGCTATGCACTTGTGCCAAGGATGTCTCCACCTTTTCGCGGAGCTCCTTATTCTCGCGGACGACCTCGAGAAATTTCTTCATCAGCTCGTCTCGCTTGTCTTTGAGCAGCTTGTGGCCGCGACGCGCCGTAGTATAGCGCGCCTGCACCTTTTTCAGTTCCATCCGCGTGGGATTCACTCTAAGTTCTGCCATGTCTTTGTCCTTTCGTAGGGAGTGGAGGAGAACGAGGGGCTCTGCCCCTGTCCCCCGCTCAAGGACCTTTTTGAAAAAAGGTCCTTGATAATCCCCAAAAACTTTTGAAATGGGGTTAGATAATGATTAATTCTTGATGAACTTGATGCTCTTGATGTACATGGTGTCGCCCACCTCGGACTGATCAAAGAAGTCGATACGGAAGAGGTTGATGGCGCCGTTCCAGTCCGCGAGGGTGGAGAGGTCAATGGTGATGGTGTGGTACTCACCGTCCTTGGTAATGGGCTTCATCACCTGATGTCCCACGTCGGCGGCAGTGATGCTGCCGACGCAGTAGAACACCTGGAGATTAACGGCCTTACCCGAGGTCTCGGGGGCGCACTTATAGGTGATCTCCAAGGTGGCGTAGTCCTCTGCCTTCAGAAGGGGAATGGACTGACCCATGCTCAGGTGGAACAGTGCGTCGTTCCCCGTAACCTGACACTTGAGGGCCTCCTCGGTGAGATCGTAGGTGACGGTGGCGCTGTTGGTGCTGCCGACGGCCTTTTCGGTACCCTTGACCGAGAAATCCATATTGGTGTAGTCGATCTCCACCAGATCGGGGAGTCTGTAGAAGCCGTCCTCAGCCTTGTCAGTGACCACGACCTTGATCTTACAGGTCTTTTTCTTGAGGGTCAAGGTGACCTCGGTTTCGCCCGTCTTCAGGGCGGTGACGATACCCTTGTCGTTCACGGAAATGATGCTTTCATCATATCCCGTAAAGGTCATGACATCGTTTTGCTCATCGGACACGTAGTACTCGGTAAAGGTGCCGTCACCCCAGATCATCTGTGCCCGGAGCTGAGGCTTATAGATGGAACGCTCGCCCAGGTAAATGACGTAGGTATCACGCACAGGAGTCAGCTCCACGGCTTGGGAGGGTCTACCCGGCTTCTCTTCCTCCTCGGTCACAACAATGTGGAACAGGAACGAGATGTTGTCTTGGTACCACACCTCCACGGCCGTGGTGCCTGCGCCCACCAAAGTGACCTTCCAGTCGCTGTTGTCAATGGTGCAGACCGACTCGTCGTGCACCTTGAAGGTGATGCCATCGGCTCCCCGCTTGAGGGCTGTTGCCTCAAAGTACGTGTCAAACAGATTCACACGAAGAATGAAGGAGCCCTTCTTCAGGGAGTAGGTGTAGACATCCTTATCGGGGCGAACCATAGAGACGTGACGGTCAGCATTGGCAATCGCCTCACCGCGAACGAACGCCTCCTTCAAGCAGGGCTTAGCGCGCTCGGCGTTCATGTCGTTTCCGTCAGACAAGGCCAGCGAAATGGGCTGAACGCGGGTGTTCCAGGTACCCCAACCCTCACCGTGAGCGTAGATCACGCGGAGCTTGTCAGCATCCTCGGAGAGCTTGATGTGACCGTTTCGGCGGGAGGAGATACCGGCGTTATGCAGGTGGGTCAGGGTTCCTTCGCGAACGGCATCCACGAGTTCAAAGTCCATGCCGTTATCCGACTCGAAAACAGCCAGATAACTGGAGGGGCCCATGCGGGAGCCTGTGGCGATACCGATGAATTTACCCCAGTCTTCCACGTACTTGATATCCAGGGAGTCGGTGTCCTTCTTGACGGCGACGCCGTGGTTCCGGATGGTGGCGGGCCAATTCTCGTTGGTGGCATCGGCGGTAGCCACCATGGTGTAAGAGCCCGAGGGGGCGTAGTTGGTATAGTAGATATACAGGGTGCCGTTCAGCTCCACGAAGGAGGGCTCGCCCATACCGAATACGCCGTAGTTCTCGTCGTAGTAGAAAATGGGCTGAGGCTCGTAGCCACCCCACCCCGAGCCGTTCCACTTTTCAAAGGGACCGTCGGGATTCTTGGAGCGAGCCACGAAAACGTTGTTGCAGTTACCCTTTTCGTTCAGGGTAGAGGTATAGCCCAGGTAGTAGTAGCCGTTAAAGTAGACCACACCGGGGTCACAGTTGGAAAAGTGATCCATGGAGCCCTGAGTGGGGGTCAGGACGATCTTCTCCTCCGACCAGGTCACACCGCCGTCATCGGAGCGGCGGTAGGAGATCCAGTCCCACTCGCCCGAAATGGTACCCACACAGGCGAAGTAGGCGTGGACGGTGTTATCCTCGCCGTACAGGTAGGTCACGCCATAGCGGTAGCCCCAATCCTGATCCTCGGGCAGGCGGTAGATATCGTAGCCCAAGCCGGTGACCGACATGTCAATGTCCTTGGAGGCATCGGGGGCAACCGTCTCAATGCGATTGGCCTCGAAGTAGTCGGTAGTGACCTCTTCCACAACCGTTTCGGCGGGATCTCCATTTCCGATCCCCGCGGAGGTATCGGCGTTCTCAACGCCGGTGCCGGCAGGCGGATTGGTACTGACAGGATCGTTACTACCGCCTGTACAGCCCGCCAGCAACAGGGCGGCAAGCAGTAGTGAGAGTCCCAGGAAAATCAAATGCTTTTTCATGATCGTGTTCCTTTCATTGTGAGGATGCGGTCAAAGCAAACAGGTTATTTTGCAGGCCAGTACTTCTCCACCAGCTCGGGCTTGATGCGCTTCATCTCGGAGCGGGGCAGAATGGAGAGCAGCTCCCAACCCAGATCCAGGGTCTCCTCAATGGAGCGGTTCTCGTTGAAGCCCTGGTTGATATATCTCTCCTCAAAAGCGTCGGCAAACTTGGCGTAGAGTCTGTCCATGGGGGTCAGAGCGGCTTCGCCCAGCACTACCATCAGCTCCTTGGCTTCCTTCCCTCTTGCGTAGGAGGAGAAGAGCTGGTTCATGGTACCCGCGTGATCCTCGCGGGTCTTGCCCACACCGATACCCTTATCCTTCAAACGGGACAGGGAGGGGAGCACGTCCACGGGAGGCATATAGCCCTTGCGATACATTTCGCGGGAGAGGATGATCTGTCCCTCGGTGATGTAGCCGGTCAAGTCGGGAATGGGGTGGGTCTTATCGTCCTCGGGCATGGAGAGAATGGGGATCATGGTGATGGAGCCCTCGGAGCCCATCTTTCTGCCTGCTCTCTCGTACATGGTGGCCAAGTCGGTGTAGAGGTAACCGGGATAGCCGCGGCGTCCGGGAACCTCCTTACGGGCGGCGGACACTTCGCGGAGTGCCTCGGCGTAGTTGGTGATATCGGTCAGAATGACCAGCACGTGCATATCGCACTCAAAGGCCAGGTACTCGGCGGCGGTCAGAGCCATACGGGGGGTAGAGATACGCTCAATAGCCGCGTCAGAGGCCAGGTTGATGAACAGGACCGTGCGGTCAATTGCACCTGTTTTCTTGAAATCGGAGATGAAGAAATCGGCTTCCTCAAAGGTGATACCGATGGCGGCGAAGACCACGGCGAACTTGGAATCCGAGCCCCGCACCTTGGCCTGACGGGCGATCTGGGCGGCGAGGTTGGCGTGGGGAAGACCCGAGCCCGAGAAGATGGGCAGCTTCTGGCCGCGCACCAGGGTATTCAGACCGTCGATGGTGGATACACCGGTCTGGATGAACTCGGAGGGGTAGTAGCGGGCGGCGGGGTTGATGGGGGTACCGTTGATATCCAGGGACTTATCGGGGATCAGGGGGGCGCCGTCATCGATGGGCTCACCCATACCGTTGAACACCCGTCCCAGCATGTGCTCGGACACAGGAAGCTCCACGCCGTGTCCCGTAAAACGCACCTTGGACTCGGCCAGGTTCAAGCCTGCCGAGGACTCAAAGAGCTGTACCAGGACGTTGCGTCCGTTGACCTCCAGCACACGGCAACGACGGACGTCGCCGTTGGGGAGCTGAATTTCACCCAGCTCGTCGTACTTAACACCCTCCACCTGCTTGACCAGCATGAGAGGGCCGGCAACTTCTTCTATGGTTTTGTATTCTCTAATCATGTTTCATACCTCCTGCATCAGACCAGCTTGGCATCCTGAACCAGTTTGTCCAGCTGCTCGGTCATCTCGGCGGTGATCTTCTCTGCCTCGGCCTTGTAGGTGGCGTAGGGCACGGCCTTGAATCGACCGATACGCTCACGGACGGGCAGGTTGGAGAGCTTTTCAATATCGGCACCGTCGGCAATGGCGCGGCGAGCCTTATCCTCAAAGGCAAAGACCAGTTCCATCATGGTGTACTGCTTATCCAGCGCGGTATAGCAGTCCTCGTCCTCGAAGGCGTTCTGCTGAAGGAAGTCCTCGCGGATGGAGCGGGCGGACTCCAGGGTCAGGCGATCCTCGGCGGACAGGGCGTCCACACCCACCAGCTTGACGATCTCATTGAGAGAATCCTCCACCTGGAGGGTCTTGAGGCAACGACCCGTGTACTCCATCCACTTGGGAGAGACATGCTGAGCGAACCAAGGCTCCAGACGGTCGCGGTAGAGGGAGTAGGAATTGAGCCAGTTGATGGCGGGGAAATGGCGGCGGTAAGCCAGGGAGGAATCCAGACCCCAGAACACCTTGACGATACGCAGGGTCGCCTGGGTCACGGGCTCGGAAATATCACCGCCCTGGGGGGACACGGCGCCGATGGCGGACAGCGCACCCATACGGCCGTCGGAGCCCAGGCAGACCACCTGTCCTGCACGCTCATAGAATTGAGCGAGACGGGAGGTGAGGTAGGCGGGATAGCCCTCCTCGCCGGGCATTTCCTCCAGACGACCCGACATCTCGCGGAGAGCCTCGGCCCAGCGGGAGGTGGAGTCGGCGATGACGGCCACCGAATAGCCCATGTCGCGGTAGTATTCCGCGATGGTGATACCCGTGTAGATGGATGCCTCACGGGCGGCCACAGGCATATCCGAGGTGTTGGCGATGAGCACAGTGCGCTCCATGAGAGACTTACCCGTGCGGGGGTCGGTCAGCTCGGGGAACTCGCGAAGCACGTCGGTCATCTCGTTGCCGCGCTCGCCGCAACCGATGTAGACCACCAGATCCACGTCACTCCACTTGGCCAACTGGTGCTGTACCACGGTCTTACCCGAGCCGAAGGGGCCGGGGACGCAGGCAGTACCGCCCTTGGCGATGGGGAACAGGGCGTCGATGGGACGCTGACCTGTGATCATGGGCTCCACGGGGGGAAGCTTCTGCTTGTAGGGGCGGGACACGCGGACAGGCCACTTCTGCACCAGCATGATGTCCTCGATGGTGCCGTCCTCCAGCTTCAGCTTACCAATGCGGTCGGTGACCTTGAAATCACCGGAATACAGCTCCATGACGGTTCCCTTCTTGCCGGGAGGGCACATGATCTTGTGCTCAATAACCGCAGACTCCTGCACCGTACCGTAGACGTCGCCAGCGGTGACGGTGTCACCGTAGCCCAGCTCGGCCTCGAAATGCCAGATCTTATCGCGATCCAGGGCGGGCTCGTCGATACCCTTGCGGATGTTGGAGCCGTACTTCAGACGCATGGCCTCCAGGGGTCTCTGGATACCGTCGTAAATGGAGGTAATGAGACCGGGGCCGAGCTCTACCGACAGGGGTGCACCCGTGGACACCACGCGGTCGCCGCGGCCAAGGCCGGCGGTCTCCTCGTAAACCTCGATGGAGGCGCGGTCGCCGCGCATCTCGATGATCTCACCGATGAGACGGCCTTCACCCACGCGTACCACGTCGAACATATTGGCATTCCGCATCCCCTCGGCAATGACCAGAGGACCGGAGACCTTCAGAATTTTTCCTTCTACCATTGTTTGTGTTTGGCCATCCTCGGATGGCGCTCTCCTTTGCTTATTGAAAGGTGATTCTCTTTTTTTGAATGTTTTAGGAAGTGAAGAAACCCCTTTCCAAAAGGGTTTCTGGTGGGGTCAAGGGGCAACGCCCCTTGCGCTCTCTACTCCTTAAACAATATATCCGCGCCCACGGCCCGCTCCACGGCGGACTTGATGGCGGCCATGCCCGAGCCGTCGGAGCCGGCGCGGCCGGGGATGGAGATGACGGCGGGGAGGGGCATATCCTTGTAGCGGGCGATATCCTCGGCCAGTACCTTGGCGTAGTTTTCCACGATAAAGATGATGGCGTAGGACTCGTCCTTGGCGATCTGATGCAGAATTTTGGCGGCGGACTCGGGATCGGGGGCTTCGTGCACCGCAAAGCCGATGGCCATAAAGCCCATAACGCTGTCCCGCTCACCGATGATACCGATCTTATACATAGCTCACTCGGATCCTTTCCCGAATGACCGCCGAATCCAGTTCAGCGTCCTTCGCGGCCAAAATGATACGGATGTTCTTGACGGCTGTCTCGCATCCAACGAGATAACCACCCACGACGGGGGCACCAAAGGGAATCTTGGCATCCTTGCGGACAAGCTCCATATATAGGTCATCCGCGCCCTTCTCCACAGCGGACAGGGGACGGGGATCTCCCTCCACGGCAGTCAGCTTGCCATAAGCGGTGGGAGACAGCATCTCCCACAGGCGGCTTTCACCGCCCTCATAAGCCTCTGCAAAGAATTTCTCGTCCAGCGTACCGCCGGGCAGGAGAGCCTCACCCAAAAAGCCGACGCCCATGGAACCCATATTCATACGCAGGATGCGCAGAGTGATCAGAATATTGGTCAGATCGATCCTGAAGCGGAGCCAGCCCAGAAGGATCATGTCCCCCGATGCGGTGGCATCGGAAAGCATATCGGCGTAGCAGGCGCGATCCAGCACCGAATCAATGCGGCGGGGATCGGCGGTCCTGTCGTAGGCTTCCTTGGCGGCGGGAATGGCGGCAGCCATAGCCGTGGGGAATTTCTGATACTTCCCTTCCCGCAAAAGGCTCTCGACCTCATCGGCGGGGACGGTTCCAAAATCAAAGAGCATATCCTCGGCAGAAATACCGCGAATCGCGCACTTGATGGCGGCCTTCAGATTGTTGCAATCGTAGGGATAGCGGAAATAGCGGAACACGGCAGGATCGGACACCGAGGTCTCGACCTCGGTATACGCCTCCCGCAGAACGGCCAGAAGCATCCCCTCGCGGGCACGGCTCTGCGCCTCACCCGTGGGCATAGCCACGGCTTCCGCGTTCGCCTCAGCGGGGGAGATGCCGCACTCGGCCAGCCTGTCCATCACCTCGTCGGACGAACGGGCTTCGATGAGCAATTCCATCCGTTCCCGCCCCACAAGACGGTTTTCCAAGGCGCGAATGCGTGCCGAGGCATACATGTATTCGGTTGGTTGTAATCTCTTCATGTTGTATCTCCCTTATGGGATTTTCGCAAGGCCCAAATCGGATCAAGTGGCATCCCCAAAGAGGATGCGGCTGACCTTAGCCTCGGTCTCGCGGCGATTCTCGGCCATGAGCATAGCGAGAGAGCAGTTGGTCTCCACGGGGCCGCAACGCAGGATGAGGCCGCCGTCGATGGGGGCAGTATCGGATGCCAGGCGAAGCTTGGTCAGCACCTTGGGCGACAATTTGGAACCCAGACCTGCTCGGAATGCGGTCATGAGCTTCTCACCCAGGCTGCCCCGGTCACGGCTATTGAGCACCACCTCATAAGCATCGGGGGATATATCCTCGCCGTACAGGCGCAGGCTCTCCTCCTCGCCCTCGAGCTGGCGCTTGAGGGCAGAGCGGAGCATCTTCTGGAGCAGCTCCAGATACTGCTCACCGTTCATAGATTTGATCTGCTTGGCGGCGGCGGCATACGCCTCGTTCAGAATGGCGGCACGCGCCTCCAGAATGGCGTTTCGCTTGGCCATAGCCGCCGAAGAACGGGCACGGATGATCAACGCCTGGCACTCACGGTCGTTGGCCTCCCGCAGTTTCTCCAGTTCAGCATCGGTCTCGGCCTTGTGTTTCGCGCGAATGGCGGCACATTCCGCCTCGGCCTTGTCCAGGATCTCACGGGCGTCGGCCTCGGCGTCGGCAATGATCTTGCCGGTTACTTTTTCAATTCCGGTCATGGTACAATACCTTTCCTGTTTCGGTAAAATCAAGCCTTGAAGGGAGAGAATGCAACCAGCAACAGCGTGATGAGCAGAGCAAAGATGGCGTAGGTCTCTACCAGTGCGGAGGAGGTGATGGCCTTACCCAGCTCGCCGGGACGCTTTGACAGCAGATTGATGCCCGATGCGGATACGCGGCCCTGACGAACAGCCGAGTAAAAGCCTGCCAGAGCAATGGGCAGAGAGGCCATGAGGTAGTAAGCACCGGCAGCAATGGGCAGGGAGGAAAGGTACTCCGGATTGCCAAAGAGCCCCAGAGTGGACAAAATCAAGAACGCAGCAATCAGACCGTACACACCCTGAGTCATGGGCAGAGCCTGGAGAGCCAATGCCTTACCGAACAGGGAGGGGTTCTCGGAGAGCAGACCGCCGGCGGCTTCGCCTACGATACCAACGCCCTTGGCAGAACCCATGCAAGGGAGCGCAACAGCCAGCGCGGCACCCAAAAGAGCCAGGTTGGTGCCCGAGAAGATGGCCTTGAGGACGGTTGCGACGGACTCGCTCAAGGGAGCCTCGGACGTAGCGCCGGTGGTAGCATCCTCGGCGGCGGCGCAGAGGGTAAAGAGGGTCATCAGAGCCAAAACGGTGAGAGTCAGAGCGGCAAGCTTCTTGAGAATGTTGGTTTTCATGATTGATATCTCCTTGTTAATTGTTGATTTTTTCTGCGGTCTGTCACCGCTTGGTCGAGGTGGTATCCTCGGAAGAATCCAACTCAACGTTGGAATACTGAGCACTGGGCTCAGCAGGTTCGAAGGCCACACCACCGTCCTCAAAAAATTTTCCGAAGAACTCCAGATACTGGAGACGGCTGGTGTGAACAAAGGAACCCAGCAGGTTGATGGCAATGTTGAGTCCGTGTCCGACCAACAGCACCACCACTAAAATGACAAAGCCAATGGGAGTAGGACCACCCATGGTGGCAAGCAGGTTGAATACCTGTGCCATGACGGCGGCAGCCAATCCCAAAGCCAGGATACGACAGTAGGACAAAAGATCCGAGGCGTACCCAATCAGATCGTAGAGCCCCTTGAAGCCCATGAGCACCCGCATAACGGGGTTCTTCTGGGCGCGCCCATAGGTGGCCAGGATCATGAGCACGGCCACGCCCACGGTGATCCAACCGGCAGTAGGGCTGACAAAGATGAGAGCGATCCCCGCAAAGAGGATCCAGTAAGAGCCCACATCGAAAATGGCCGCGAAGATGTTCCCCTGCTTGCAGAGCAGGACGAACTTGACCGCCATACCGCCGATCAGGTGAATGGCACCCATCACCAGGGAAACCACAAGGAAAGCCATGGGGTTCTCCAGCGGATTGAGGGACACGGAGCTGCCTCCGAGCGTGAGAACAAGTCCGTTGAAAATGGGGTAGGCTTGCTTGGCCGCTTCGACGGATTCATATCCTCCAAAGCTCGTCATCAAGGCATAGGGCAGATCTCCGAACCAACCGCCGAAAACAAATCCGAAGACGGTACAGGAGATACCGCAGTAAGCGAACATATTGAGCATGCGAGTCATGCCCGGCTTCATGTGCATAAGCTTGGGTGCCAAAAAACCAATAAGGACCAGAAGGATACCATAACCTACATCGGCAAACATAAGGCCGAAGATCACGAAGTAGAAGATACTCATGACGAAGGTCGGATCAAAGGTCCCGTATTTGGGATAGGAGTACATCCCCACCACCCACTCAAAGTTGGAGGCATACCCGTTGTTCTTCAGGAGAACCGGGGGCTCCTCCTCGGGTGCGGGATTCGCCAGCTCGTAGGCGCAAGGCAACCGATCCAACGCGGCCGTGACCCTTGCTTCCCGTTCGGCGGGCACCCAGCCCTCCAGTACCGCGCACTGCTCGGTAGAGGCCAGCTTCTGCTTCTGACGAGCGGCGGTGAGGGTGGTCATCTCCATATCGTAGAGCACCTGCACGTCGTCCAGCTTCTCGGCCAGCCGATAGAGACAGTCGCTGTAGGTCTGGAGCTGGTTGTCCAGCTCTCCCATGCGGCGGATGCACAGGCGGTGATTCTCTTGGGCATTTCCGCCCGAGGGCAGACCCTTGAAGGTGATCCGTGTAAATCCGATCCCCGCCAAAGCGCGAGCGACAGCATCGCCGTCCTCCTTCATGAGTAAGACAGAGACATACATGGCGTCCTTGTCGCGGTTCACTTCCTCCACGCCTGCGTGAAGATTCGCAAGAGCATCGTCGGCCTCCGAGATCAGGGTTTTAGCCGGCAGAGTTCCCAGCCATACCTCGCACAGATCGGTGCTTTCCCCTTCCAGGGAACCGGGATACTCCAGCCAAGGCGTAACGGCCCGACAAAGTCCCGCCAAACGGTTGTGCTCGTTTTGGCAAGCGACCCGTCCGTCTCGTATCTCCAGAACCTCCCGAACCACCTCGCGGGCGGCATCAAAGCGTCCCGAGGACGTAAAGAGCGCGGAGGTGATCTCAATGGGGCCGGCGTTCCATGATTTGGTATTGACCGTATATGCATCCAGGATAGGCAATGCGGCAGACACGTCGGCTACCCGCCGCTCCGCTTCGGCTCGAGCCGTATCGCAGTCGTACCGCAAAAGGGTCCCGCCGTCGGGCAGATCCCCCAGTGGCACGGCCTCGATCTCCACGCACCTGAGCCGCATGAGCCTGCGAACCAGCTTGTCCGCATCCCTATCGGACGCCAGCACGGTCAATTTTTTCATGACACTTACTGACATATTTCGTTTTTATCCTTTCTGTTGGGAAAGTCGCGGGAAACTCGGCTTAAATATCGCAGAGTTCCCACTCAATGTGCTTCACGGCCTCCCGCATCTTTTCGGAAGCGGCCTCCTGAATGGCCTCAATATCCGCGCCTGCTTCCTCGCGGCTCTGGGTAATGAGCGCATTCGCACGCTCCTGCACGGTATCCCGGCGAGCCTTCAACTCGGCCACGGTCTTGGCCGTGATTTCCGCGGCTTCCTTGGCACAGGCTTGCTCGCAGGCACTCACCCGTTCACGGGCATCATCCCGCGCCCTTTCACGCAGAGCATTCGCCTCTGCCTCGGCGCGAAGCACCCTCGAAATGGCTTCTTTAGACAAGAATTCCACCTTCTTTCTCTCGCTTGCATTCATTTGAACGGAAAACCCGTGCAAACGAGTGTTCGCAAAGTTTCTTACCTCTCTATTGTACCACATTTTGCTCCGCATTTCAATAGTTTTTCCTAATTTTACGGAAATAATTTTGCAAGTTCCGAGGCGAAATCCTGCAAAACTCCGTCAAACACCTCCGCCGACAGCGGGGGGCTGCGCTGTTGGTTTTTTTCGCCTTTTTCTGCGAGGTGGCTCCAGCGTCAGTTCCGGCCATATCCAATCATCGGTAGCGGTGATTACTCTCTCCTCCTCGTCCCCTCTGCGGGAGAACGCGCGAAGCGTGCGGGTCACCGTAAGGACCCCCTCATCCCCCTCAGGCGGATATGACACCATCATTTCGCAGGCAAGAACACGGCGGTCAAAGCGATATACGGCGTTCACACCTGCGCGGTGAAACGCATCCACCGCCGCTTGGGCAGGCACTCCCTCTGCCCAGGCAAGTATATTTTCGGATATTGAACGGTAGGTACGATTGAACCGAGCCACGGCGGGACGCTCTTCTCCCCCGGCCCCCGAACCAAGGACGGGATAGTTCACGATCACCTCCAGAACGGGACATGCACCGACACGGTGAAGACGGTGAAGCGTTTGATACGAGACGGAAAATTCAGACAGATCGCAGATCATAGGCGCCTCCTTGCAGGATAATACCGGGCATTCATCACAGTGTATGCCCCCGCCGACCGAAACGTTCAATCGAAAAAGCACCTCCGCCCGAGCAGAGGTGCTGATGGTTTATTGGGTAACGACAGGCTGCAGATCCTCTTCGGTCTGCCACACGGGATAGCCCAACACGGATTCCATATGGGTGGCGATCCTGGCTTGGAGCATACGGGAGATGGCGGCGGGAGACATGGTGCGGTATTCCTCGAAGGGGATCGGAGGAAGGAAATGCACCTGAGTATGTACGGGCTTCAGGCCTTTGATACCAAAAGGCTTGAAGGAGTCTATGAGCGCCACGGGCACGATGGGACGCTCGGATTTGAGAGCCGAGCGGATACAGCCGCTGCGGAACTGATTCATGTAATTGTCCTGCCCCTTGCGGTAGCCTCCCTCGGGGAAAACGAGGTAGACCTTCCCTGCCTTGACCTCCTCGCCGATCTCGTTGATACATTGCACCTGCTGACGGAAGTCGGTATGATCGATGCGCTTACCGCGCACCAAGGATATGTATTCGTTGGCAATGGGCATTTTGGAGCGTTGCAGATTCATGAGCACGCGGCAGGGACGGGGATGCCCCCACATGATGCCCAAGGCATCGTACTTTCCCTGGTGATTCGCGTACATAATGTAGCCGCCGTCACCGGGCAGATTCTCCAAGCCATAGTAGGACGTGGTCGCCCGCGCGGTCTTTGCAACCTTGGCGATCATGACCTTGCAGAGCTCGTGGCAGTCCTCCTCGGAATATGTTTCGGGATGCTTCGCGTATTTTCGCATCTTGGGGACGAACCAGATGATGGAGTGGATGCGCATGACGATGGTGTAGTAGAAACGGAACATGAAAAACCTCCTTGATATCCCCCGTCGCGTCGGGAATATCCGTTCGGCAGTAACTATAGCATAAGTTTGTAAAGCGAATATAAATTATGGGAGAATATACTTGCTCAAATTGGGGTTCGTCGTGCGGCGTCCTCCCCGCTCCCATACAAACCCTAATTTGAAAGCCAACGGGGGAAGGTTCAAGCCCTCCCCCATAAGGAATGATATAGGATTACTCCTCGATGGCCGCCTTCTGGGTCAGCACGGCGTGCATGATGGCGGGGTCGAACTTGGCCTTGCGGTCGTAGGTGTAAAGGCCGTTGACCTCCTGCTCCACGTCGGTGAGCTGGGTGTAGCACAGCGCGCCCATCTTGGGATGGAACAGAATAGCCTCGGTCAGTCCCTTGAAGCGGTTGATGAACTCCTCCTCGGACATGGGTGCCTGACCGTAGCCCCAGCCTGCGTCCTCGGCGGGTGCCCAGCGGATACCGCCGTACTCCGAAACGAAGGTGGGATGAGCCTCCATGGCGTGCTCAGGGCCGCCGAGCCAGTGGACGTTGTAGGTCCCGCCCTCGGCCAAGGGAGCCAGCTTCTTCGCGAAGGTTGCGGGATCCTGCTCGTAGTCGTGGAGATCCATGATGTCGGTCAGACCCTCGATATGGCACCAGCCCGAGGCATCGATGTACATACGGGTGGTGTCGTACTGGCGGGTGACGGTTGCCAGGAAGCGAACGAAGTGGGGATTCTGGTTGATCTGGGTCTCGTTGAGAGGGCACCAACCAATGATGGCGGGATGGTTGAAGTCACGTGCCATGATCTCACACCACTCGGGGAAGAAGTTCTGGTAGGCGGACTCGCGGGAGATGTCCAAGCACCAGTTGGCGTGCTCGCCCCAGACGATGTAGCCCTTCTTGTCGCAGAGGGAGAGGAACAGGGGCTCAAAGACCTTCTGGTGGAGGCGGGCACCGTTGAAGCCCATGGCCAGAGAACGGTCAATATCGGCTTCCAGCTCGGAGAGGGTAGACGCGGTATAGATGCCGTCGGGATAGAAGCCCTGATCCAGCACCAGACGCTGGAAGACGGGTTTACCGTTGAGGTAGAAGAAGCCGTCACGGCACTCGATCTTGCGCATACCGAAGTAGGAGTCCACGGTGTCTTCACCCAAAGTCAGAGTCAAATCGTACAGGCGGCCGTTGCCCACCTCCCAGAGGTGGAGCTCGTCCAGGTTCACCTCGACGAGAGCCTTACCGCCGTGGACGGTGACCTCACCGATACCCTGGGCCTTGCCCTCAAAGGAAGCCTTAGCGGTCAGGGTCATGCCCTCGCCGCCGATCACAGAGGCTTCAATGACCAGCTTTTTCCGCTCGATATCGGGGTAGTACTTGGTGGAGGCGATGTAATCGGTGGGCACGCACTCCAGCCAGGTGGTCTGCCAGATACCCGTGGTACGGGTATAGGAGCAACCGTGGGAGTGATAGAGCATGGACTGCTTACCGCCGGGCTGGGCACCGGTACGGAGGTGATCCTGCACGCCGACGGTGATGGTGTTCTCGCCCTCGCGGAGAGCCTTGGTGATATCAAAGGAGAAGGCCACGTAGCCGCCGATGTGATCGCCCATATACTGACCGTTGACCCACACCTTGGTGTAGTAGTCGCAGGCACCGATGTGGAAGAGGACACGCTTGCCCGCCTTGGCATCCCAGCCCTCGGGGAGAGTCAAGGTCTTGCGGTACCAGACACCCTCGCAGAAGTCCTTGTCACCGATACCCGACAGTTCGCTCTCGCGGCAGAAGGGGACGGTGATGGTCTCGGAGAAGGGGGCATCGTTCTGGTAGCCACGCTGCTCGCCGGACAGGCCTCGGTCGGTCTGGTATTCCCAGGGGCCGTTGAGGTTGAGCCAGTTTGCATCGCCGCGGTCGAACTGGGGGCGGG
>JAZSBH010000011.1:0-5461 GCA_045602325.1 Eubacteriales bacterium
TGAGTATGTCTTGAATCCGTGATAGATTCAAGATTTCTTTTTCAAAGAAATTTCGAGATTCTCTTCACAAGCTTTGCTTGTACTTTAATCTCCTGTTGTTCAATTGTCAATGATCTGCGCGGGGCTTCCCCTCGCGAGCCGTCTTTTGGACAGCTTGACTATTATACCACATCCTCAACGGTTTGTCAAGGGGTTTTTCAAAAGTTTTTTGAAAAATTTTTCGTGGTATTTTGCTCTCCCGCAAACCGCCTGTTCAAGGCCGCTCGCGGACAGCCGCTGTTTGACAGCCGCTGTTTGACAGCTTGCATATTATAGCACTTTTGTTTTTATTTGTCAAGCGTTTTTTCGCAAGTTTTTTGAGTTTGGAGCCGTCGGCAGTTTGTCATAAAAATGTCGTCGCTGTTTTGTGCAAAATGCGCACATTCGGGTGTAGCAGGAAACTCCTCCCCCAAAGGAGAGGAGCTTTCCCGATGTCATTTCATGATTTCAGCCTTACAAGCCAGATACGCCTCGTCATCCCCGAAGAAGGCATCAAACGAGCCAAGCATCCCACCGGCGCTAAAGCCCGACATATACTCTTCCATTTTCTCTTCATTCTTTATATGACCGAAGTAGGCAGGATTGCGGGCGCTGACCGAAAAGTCCTCACTCGTCTCCACAACCTTCATCCGGGACACACAAGCTGCCAGAGCGCGCAAGGCATTCAAACAATTCTCCTTGTCTCCCAACTTGCGGTAGCTATGAGCCAGCAGATGATTGGCAAAGAACTTATGACAGGCGTAGAAATTATCACAACCGTCATCAAACACAGACAGCAGCTTCTTATGCGCTTCCCCGAACAGGGCGGCCTCCGCGTATTTCCCCATTTCATGCAGCCGCGAGGTCAGCACCTGCAGATTCAGATCCATGGCCAGCCAGCAGTCAAAGAGGTTTTCCTCGATATATCGCATCATTTCTGCATCGTTATGCTCATAAGCGAGGGTACGCGCCATGGCGGTCACGCGGTAAAAGTAGCTCTCGCCGCTGATCCGCTCAATGGCCTCTTTGGCCTTGCCGAACTCGCCGATCTCCCCGTAAATGCGGGTCAGCATATTCAGTGCATCGTCCACCTTCCGCACGTCTCCGCAGGTGTCCACCACCTCGCGGCAGAGTTTGACGGCTTTTGTGACGGCCTCCTTACGCTCGGCCTCATCCTCGGACATACGGTTGACCATGGACAGAGAGAAGGCCAAGTTTGTTTTCAGATCAGGGCTATTGGGATAACGCTCCAAGCCCTCGGTGAGAATGGCGATCTCCCCATAGGTGCCTCCGCTGTCATCTGCGGCTTTGATGATATCCTTGACCTCATCCTCATAGCTGTTCTGATGATAGCCGAACAGGCGGTCGATGGACACGCCAAAATAGTCGGCCAAGATGGGGAACAGGCTGACGTCGGGAGCACACTGTTCGTTCTCCCACTTGGAGACCGCCTGCTCCGAGACCCCCAGTTTCTCGGCTAACTGGGCTTGGGTCAGCTTTTTCGCTTTACGAAGCGTGTAAATATTTGTTCCGATACTCATGGTATCAACTCCTTTATAATCTGATGATGTGTTTGTTTTGTGATCACGCTTAAATTATAACACAGAAGATCAGGCAAAACAACATACCAAACAGGGTTTTTTCGAGAAAAAAGGTCAACCGTAGGTTGGGTAGAGAAAAAGCCCCTCTCCCGAAGGAGAGGAGCTTTGCAAAAGACTATATAATTAGATGGTAGGAATCTCGATCTCGATCTCGCGGCCGAGCTTGGAGGACTTGGCGATACCGTCCAGAATAGCCTGGTTGTAGATGATCTGGGAGGTAGGCACGGGAGCCTTGCCGCCGTTCTTGCAGGCATCCAGGAAGGA
The DNA here is from genome assembly GCA_045602325.1 of Eubacteriales bacterium. Classification (GTDB taxonomy): domain Bacteria; phylum Bacillota; class Clostridia; order Oscillospirales; family CAG-272; genus CAMEON01. The sequence goes on from JAZSBH010000011.1 coordinate 1,884, forward strand.
GCGGATCTTGCGGTCGAAGAGGCTGGGGCCGCCATCGTTGATGATCGGCACCTGGGTCTCGTAGTTGATACCGCCGATGGTCTTATAGATGGTCATGGGACCGCCCACCGAGCCGTTCCAGCAGTCGGTGGAGGGGATGCGGAGACCGCCCTGGGTACCCAGAATGATGGTGTCGCCGGGAGTGTTGATGTTCATAGCCCAGGCAATACGGAAGTCCAGAATGATCCCGCCCTCCAGACGGACAAAGGCGGCGGCGAAGTCATCCACGCCAAACAGACCGGCGTACTCGGGGTGACCGTCGTAGGTGGTGGGATTCTTACCGAAGAAATCCGACTTGTAACCGGTGACCGTCAGGGGCTTGGGGTAACCGATGGCGTTGAGCACCATGTCCAGAGAATAGCAGCCGATGTCAGCCAGAGCGCCCAGACCTGCGGTTTTGTCCTCGATAAAGGAGGTACCGAAGGGGGTGGGGATACCGCGGCGGCGGCCGCCACCGGTCTGAATGTAGTAGATCTGACCCAGCTCGCCGGACTCCACGATCTTCTTGATCATCTGCATGTTGGGATCCAGTCTGGGCTGGAAACCGATGGACAGGATCTTACCGCTTTCGCGCTCGGCCTTCATGACCTCGATAGCCTCGTCCAGGGTGACGGTGAAGTTCTTCTCCTGCTTATCGTGGATACCCTTCTGAAGGGCGTAAATGGCGGGGGCGGCATGCTGACGGTTGTAGGTACAGATGGAAACGGCGTCCAGCTGCAGGGACTCGTCGTCCAGCATTTCCTTGTGGGAGGCGTAATCGGTCTTGACACCCTCCACGCCGAAGCGCTTGAAGAAGGCGGCGGCCTTGCCGGGGATGATATCAGCGCCGGCCACGATCTCTACGTCGGGCATTCTCTTATAGGAATCGAGGTGTGCCTCTGCGATCCAGCCGCAACCGATGATACCGACGCGGAGCTTTCTGTTGGTGTCGATGACGTTCTCAACCTTCTGGTTCGCATAGTCAAGAGCGGCATCCATTTTTGCTTCTGCCATGATAAATTCTCCTTTATCAAAAAATTTTCAAGTTTATCTGCACAGCACAGAGGCTGTGGCATATATAAGGGAATTATTCGATCCCCTCCACCATGTACACACCGCAATACTGGTACGGCACGATGGCGGAGAAGTTGTTGACGGTCTCGGCGTGACCCACGGCGATGACCTGACCCGTGAGCATATCCGTGACCTTGTAGTTTTCATAAGCCTTGTCAAAGCAATCAAAGGGGATCTCGACCTTGCAGAGGCCGTCGTTTCCTTCCTCGTTGTTACCAAGGACGATCACCATTTTGCCTCCGGCAAAGCGGCAATAGTTCTGCAGGACGGACAGCCCCTCAGCCTTGACCTCTTCGATGTTGGAATCCCGGTGATTCAGAGGCCACTGAGCAAAAAGATCGGGATTGTTCCGACGGATGGCGATCATCTGCTTGACGTCCTCGAAGAACAGGGTCTGGGTGTCGTTTGTGCCAACAGCGCCGTAATCCACGCCGACATCGTAGAGCACAGCCTTGCGATCCATGGTCACGCCGAACTCGTCACCCATGTACCACAGGGGAATGTAGGGGGCGTAGATGGCGGCGTAACCGATCTTGAGGCGGTTGCCGTTGACGTTTCTGGCCTGATAGTCATGGTTGGTGATGCAGTTGGTGTAGTAACGGAAGGTGCCCATACGGCGGCGATCATTCTGAAGCTCGGCACTGCCCAGACCGCGTCCCTTTTGGGTGGCGTAAACGATATCCACATACCCATCCACGAAGAAGTTGACGGGATTCTGGTAGAGCTGACCGCGGGTCATGGCGGAGTACAGGAGCACACCGTCCTGCTCGCAGTCGAAGGAAGACTCACGTCTGCCTCCGTCCTCGGACATGATGACGGGGTAAATACCCTTCTCGTTGCAGCGGGTACGAATAGCCTCGTAGACAGCGTAGCCCGCAGTGAAGGGCTCACAGTCACAGCGGTAGCCATCGGCACCGGTCTTTTCCAGATTGGCCACGGCATTGGAAATGAACCACTCCTTGAACTCTGCGTTCTGCCAGTTGAAGGCGGCGTTGCCCCAGGCCTCGCCGTTGTACCAGTCGGGATGCTCCTGAATCAGGGGAGAGGCGTACATAGTACCCCAGGTAATGATATCCAACAGGATGTATACACCCTTGGAGTGGGCGTAGTCCACGAACTTTTTCAGCTCGTTCCAGCCGGCTTCCTGATCCTGGGTACCGGTCAGCCAGGGCTCGATGCGGTGGAGACCGATGTTGCCGTAGCCGTTGCCTCCTGCGCCGCGCTCGTAGACGGGAGACAGCCACAGAACGTTCACGCCGGCCTCGGCATAGAAATCGATGAGATCGTAGGAGTCCTTAAAGGCACCGCCGATGGAGGCGGTATCGATGCGGAGCTCCACCATAACGGCGGTATCCAGCCAGGTGGGGGTCATAAGTTTTTCTTTGTCATCCGAGGGAGCCAGTACCGTCTTGTCTCCGCCTTCGTAGGACAGAAGCGAGCTGTTGTCGATCTTGTCCTCGGCGTAGGAGTAGCGGTAGTCACCCGCCACGTCCACCAAAAGGTTACCCTCGGAACGGGCGCAATGCTGGGTGATGAAGGTCTGAACAGCGCGGGACAGCGCGACTGAACCGCCACCCATGATCTCAATATTCCCTGTCGCATCATCCACGGTCAACGACCAGTTCAGGCTTTCGCCATCTGTATAACCAATGGAGATGGTCTTCCCCGAAGCGTTTTGAGCCACGGCGGGATGAGCACCGAACTTAGCGTCCATCACGCGTGTGAGATAGGCAATATCGTTAGCGTTTGCCTCCTGCACATCCGCAGGGGCGACGATGGTGTACTCGGTCTTACCGTCGGCAATGACCGATACCGTGGTCTTGGGTTCCATAGTCATTTCCTCCGGTTCGGTAACGGGGGGCTCGGTGGAGGCTTCCGTCGGGGCTTCGGTGGGCTTTTCGGTGGGAGACTCGGTGGGAGTCTCGGTCGGAATCGTCGTTTCCTCGGGGACGTCACTGCCCGTGCAGGCACACAGGGCGCAGATCACAACCAGCAGCAGGGCGGCGAGAATCAGCTTTTTCATAGGGGTCTCCTTTCGGGAGAATGAGGAATTACAGGGAGCGCAGGTATCCGATGGCCTTTTCGGCGCACTGCATGGGGTCGAGACCCATGGAGGGCTGATCCTGCTCCACGACGAGCCAGCCTGCGCCGGCTTCCTCGGCGGCCTTGATAATGGCAGGCATATCCTGCACACCGAAGCCAACGGGACGGAACTCAAAAGGATTCTCCTCGACAGCCTTCTCCTCGGACTCGATGCCGATGAGCTCGTACATGTGCTCGGACTTGCCGCCGGCGTAGTCCTTCAGATGCACCACGGGGGCGCGGCCGGTGTACTTACGGACGTAAGCGGCCGGCTCCTCACCGCCCACGCGGACCCAGCAGGTGTCCAGCTCGGTCTGGAGCAGGTCGGCGGGGACGGTATCGTACAGCACCTCCAGGGCGTACTTGCCGTCGATCTTTCCAAACTCAAAGTCGTGGTTGTGGTA
>JAZSBH010000012.1:0-3208 GCA_045602325.1 Eubacteriales bacterium
CCAGAAACCCTTTTGAAAAAGGGTTTCTGGACTTCCTAAAACTTTCAAAAAGTATTCATAAATAATCCCTTTTGGAAAGTTCTTGAAGGGGGTCTGGGGGGAACTTCTTTCAAGAAGTTCCTCCCAGCCGCTCTCCTATAAACCCAAATTTGTTCTATTCCTCCCCTCCCCCGCATACAGTAATCATGAAAAATCATATCAAAGGAGATGTGGAATCTATGATGAATGAATATACGGGGGATACCGCGGGGCGCAAGTCGATGCAGGTACCCATCCTTGACCGTACACTGACGACTGAGCTCGTGGGGGACTATTCCCTGCCCGACTACCAACCCGAGATCAAACGCTTGCTCCGCATTGGAACCAACGTTCTCCCCCCCAACCGTTTCGCGGGGAGCGACGGTATGGAGCTGAACGGCATGCTGGACTACTACGTCCTGTACATGGGCCACGATAACGGGATCTATTGTGCGCCGCTGTCCGCCGAATACCGCATGGAAGCCGAGCCGAATGCCGAAGGGTGGGAGCGCCTTTCCTCTGTGGGAGAGCCCATGATCTGCCTCTGCGACGCGGTGGCAGAAGCTCCCGTGGGGCGCGTGACCGCCCCGCGACGGCTGAATATTCGGTGTAAGATCAAGGCCAACGCAAAGCTATACGGCGAATGTCCTCTGGAAGGGGAGGGCGAGGAAGACACCACCGTGGAAAAGCTCATGGACGAGACTGATATCAGCCGCCTGTACTGGGGACTGGGTGAAATGCTCCCCCTGCAGGACGACGTGATCCTCTCCCCCGCCGACAGCGAGTGGCGGGTGGTCTGCGCCGAAGGGCAGGTCATGATGACCGAAGCTACGGCGGCCATCGGAACCGTCAACTGCCGCGGCGAGGTAACCCTCAAGCTCACCCTGTGTCCCGCCGAAACAGAGGATGAATTCGCCTCCGACACAGCCGACGGGCGATCTGCACCTCCGCTGACGATTATGCAGAGAAAGATTCCCTTTACCCAAGCGGTCGAGGTGGACGGCGTCACCCCCTCCTGCTCCGCTACGGCGTGTGGTTGCTGTACCGAGATCAGCGTGGAAATGGAGGAAGGGCACGTCCATGTGGATATGGGCGTGGTCACCGAGGTCAAGGCGCAGAAAAACGAATCCATCCCGTATGTGAAGGATCTGTACTCCACCCGTCGGGAGGGCACCTGCCGCTATGCGGAGTATCCCACCGAATCCGCCGTACGCGCATTCAACGGCAACTTCACGTTGAGCGATTCCCTACCTCTCTCCGAGGTGGGGATGGATCCCGCCGCGCGGATCGCCGACGTAACGGCTCGAGCCGTGCCCGAAAGTCTGGTCACGGACACCGAAAAGGGTCGTTGCCTGCTGACCGGCATCTGTCGTTGCCATCTGCTCCTGCTCCGTGACGGCGAGTATTCCTCTGCCGACATGGAACTCCCCTTCCGCTACGAATTTGACGATCAAACCCCGGTCAAGGTGGGTGATACCGCCGGTTCAATGGGATTCGACGGAGCCGTGACCGTGGTCAACTGCCGCGCCCGCATGGATGGCGAACGGGTTGGGGTAGATGCCGAGCTGGCGGTCTCCCTCCGCACCCACCGTCCCGCTCCGCTGATCGCTCTGACCGACGTGACCTTCGGAGACGAAGTGTCCCGCCGCCGCGGGGAGTACGTCATCTGCTTCCCCGCCCCCACCGATACGGTATGGACGGTGGCCAAGCGATATCATGCCCCCATGGCGGCGCTGACGGCGGCCAATAATCTCCCCGCAAGTACCGACACCGATAGCGTTGCATCGCTGGAGGGTGTGGGGTATCTGATCGTGTGACGGTCATCCCCAAAAAAGCCAAAAGAACCGCGAAAGGTTGACTTTCGCGGTTCTTTTCACGTAAAAACTCCCCTGCTTAACGCAGGGGAGTAAGGATGTATGAAATTAGTGGCAAATGCAACGCTCGGTATCCTTATCGAAGATGTGGATACGAGTGGTATCGAAGGCGATCTTAACGGTGTCGCCTGCACGGGAGGTGGAGCGAGAAGAAACGCGGGCGATCAGGTTGGTACCGTCGTTGACGATCTTGATCTTACCGTCACCCTCCTCGGAGCGGCCGACGTTCAGGTACAGATAGATCTCAGCACCCATCAGCTCGGTAACCTCAACGAAGGCCTCGAGAGCGCTGTCAGCGTGAGCCTCAACCTGTGCGGGCTGGTCGTAGATGCACTCGGGACGCAGACCAACCACGACCTCCTGGTCGATGTAATCCTTCAGAGCAGGGTTGTTGGCCTTCTCTGCGGGCAACTTGATGGAAACGTTCTCGAAGTTGAAGTAGAGATCCTCGCCCTTCTTGTTCAGGGTACCGTTGATGAAGTTCATCTGGGGAGTACCGATGAAGCCTGCGACGAACAGGTTGCAGGGAGAGTCGTACAGGTTCTGAGGAGTGTCGACCTGCTGGATCAGACCGTCCTTCATAACCACGATACGGGTAGCCATGGTCATAGCCTCGACCTGGTCGTGGGTAACGTAGATGAAGGTAGTACCAACGCGGTTGTGCAGCTTGGTCAGCTCGGTTCTCATGGCAGCACGGAGCTTAGCGTCCAGGTTGGACAGAGGCTCGTCGAGAAGGAATACCTTGGGGTTACGAACGATAGCGCGGCCCAGTGCCACACGCTGCTTCTGACCACCGGACAGAGCCTTGGGCTTACGGTCCAGCAGGTGAGTGATGTCCAGGATACGAGCAGCTTCCTCAACGCGGCGCTTGATCTCCTCCTTGGGAGTCTTGTTCAGCTTCAGACCGAATGCCATGTTCTCGAACACGGTCATGTGGGGGTACAGAGCGTAGTTCTGGAACACCATCGCGATCTTACGATCCTTAGGTGCTACGTCGTTGACCAGCTGGTCACCGATGAACAGCTCGCCCTCGGAGATCTCCTCCAGACCGGCGACCATACGCAGGGTAGTGGTCTTACCGCAACCGGAAGGACCGACCAGAACCAGGAATTCCTTGTCCTTGATCTCGAGGTTGAAGTCGGAGACTGCGGTTACGCCGCCGGGGTACTTCTTGTAAATGTGACGAAGGGATACACTTGCCATTTGAAATTTTCCTCCTAAGTAATATATAACGCAAAAATTTTGACTGTCGCGATGTACGCATAGGGCAGAAAACACCCACTTGTACACGTAGATATTATACCAAAAAAGCCGTC
>JAZSBH010000013.1:0-3991 GCA_045602325.1 Eubacteriales bacterium
TTGTCTTCCAAAACCTTTCTTAAAAAAGAGGTTTTGGGGGGGTTTGGGACAAAGCCCCAACGCGCCCCGGTTACTTCTTCTCTGCGTATGCCTTGATGTTGGACAGGTTGGCGATGGTCTGATACTCGTCGCCGGAAACTACCACCAGGGTAGGAGCCTGCTTGACGCCGTACTTGGCCACCAGATCCTTGTTCTCCTCGCCCACGATCAGCTTGTCGTAAGCCACGCCGGCCTTGTCCAGGAACATACCTGCGGCCTTGCAGTTGGGGCAGGTGGCGGTGGTGAACAGAATGGCCTGGGTGGGAGCGGAGGGAGTGTCACAAACGGTAACGGTCTCGGTGGCCTCGGCGGGAGCGTACTCGGTCAGGGGCTTCTTGCCGGTGAGCTTCTCCTGAACGTAGACCTTACGGGCCTTGAACTCGGCGGACTTACCGTCGTTCCAGTTCTGAACGGGACGGTAGTAACCGGTAATACGGCTGTATACCTCGGTCTTCTCGCCGCACTCGGGGCAGGTGTACTGCTCGCCGGCGATGTAGCCGTGGGTCTTGCACACGCTGTAGGTGGGAGACATGGTGTAGTAGGGCAGCTTGTAGTTCTCGGCAATGGTACGAACCAGGGTTGCGGCACTCTTCCAGGAGGGAAGCTTCTCGCCCAGGAAGGCGTGGAAGACGGTACCCGAGGTGTAGAGGGTTTGGAGCTCGTCCTGGATGTCCAGAGCGGCGAAGATGTCGTCGGTGTAGCCCACGGGGAGGTGAGAGGAGTTGGTGTAGTAAGGAGTCTTGCCCTCGTCAGCCTCGGCGGCGGTGATGATGTCGGGGTAGAACTTGCGGTCATGCTTAGCCAGACGGAAGGAGGTGGACTCGGCGGGGGTAGCCTCCAGGTTGTAGAGGTCGCCGTACTGCTCCTGGTAGTCGGAGAGACGCTCGCGCATGTGGGTCAGGACTTCCTTGGTGAACTGTTGGGTCTCGGGATGGGTCATATCCTTGCGGAGCCACTTGGCGTTCAGACCCACCTCGTTCATGCCCACCAGACCGATGGTGGAGAAGTGGTTGGCGAAGGTGCCGAGGTAACGGCGGGTGTAGGGGTACAGACCCTCGCCCATCAGGCGGGTGATGACCTCGCGCTTGATCTTCAGAGAGCGGGCGGAAATGTCCAGCATACGGTCCAGACGCTTGTAGAAGTCAGCCTCATCGGCGGCCAGGTAAGCGATACGGGGCATGTTGATGGTGACAACACCCACCGAACCGGTGGACTCACCCGAGCCGAAGAAGCCACCGGACTTCTTGCGGAGCTCGCGGAGGTCAAGGCGCAGACGGCAGCACATGGAGCGCACGTCGGAGGGAGCCATATCGCTGTTGATGTAGTTGGAGAAGTAGGGGGTACCGTACTTGGCTGTCATCTCGAAGAGAAGCTTGTTGTTCTCGGTCTCGGACCAGTCGAAGTCACGGGTGATGGAGTAGGTGGGGATGGGATACTGGAAGCCGCGGCCGTTGGCATCGCCCTCGATCATGGTCTCGATGAAGGCCTTGTTGACCATGTCCATCTCCTTCTTGCAGTCCTTGTACTTGAAGTCCATCTCCTTGCCGCCCACGATGGCGTTGAGCTCGGCCAGGTCATTGGGAACCGTCCAGTCCAGGGTGATGTTGGAGAAGGGAGCCTGGGTACCCCAGCGGGAGGGGGTGTTCACGCCGTAGATGAAGGACTCCACGCACTTCTTGACCTGGTCGTAGGAGAGGTTGTCTACCTTTACGAAGGGAGCCAGGTAGGTATCGAAGGAGGAGAAGGCCTGCGCGCCTGCCCACTCGTTCTGCATGATACCCAGGAAGTTGACCATCTGGTTGCAGAGGGTGGCGAGGTGCTTGGCGGGAGCCGAGGTGATCTTACCCGTGATACCGCCGAGACCCTCCTGGATGAGCTGCTTGAGGGACCAACCGGCGCAGTAGCCGGTCAGCATGGACAGGTCGTGGATGTGGATGTCGGCGTTGCGGTGGGCGTTGGCGATCTCGTCGTCGTAGACCTCGGAGAGCCAGTAGTTAGCTGTAATAGCGCCTGAATTGGAGAGGATCAGGCCGCCGACGGAATAGGTGACGGTGGAGTTCTCCTTGACGCGCCAGTCGGCTACCTTGAGGTAAGAGTCCACGATGGACTTGTAGTCCAGCATGGTGGCGTTGACGTTTCTCATTTTCTCGTGCTGACGGCGGTAGAGGATGTAGGCCTTGGCCACGTCGTCGTAGCCGGCCTGGATGAGTACCTTCTCCACGCTGTCCTGGATGTCCTCCACCGAAATGGAGTGATCCTTGATCTTGGGTTCGAAATCAGCGGTGACCTTCAGTGCCAGAAAGTCAATGATGTCCTGATTGTAGTTGCGCTCCTGGGCGTCAAAGGCCAGCTTGATGGCGTTTGCGATCTTCTGGATGTCAAAATTGATGATGCGTCCGTCACGCTTGAGTACGGTGTACATGGGTGTCCTCCTTGTGTTAGTATTTATATGTATGGTACGGGGAGATCGACCGCGTGCTACTTTTGCATGAAAAAAACGTGACGTTCGACCGTGATGGGGTGATGCGTCGCGGTGAATGGCACGAAAAAAGTCGAACCCTCCCGATGAAGCGTACACATAGTATACAACATCGAAAGGGTTTTGTCAATAGGAAAACACAAAATATTGGGAAAAATTTGAATTTTGGTACAATATATAGTGTCACTCCCCCCGTATTTGTGCATTTGGTACATACTCGAGCAGGATCGCAAGCAGATCAGCGGTCTCTCGGGGGGTAAAACCGCTAAGCCCCGCGCAAATGAGGTCTCCCGAGTCCTTGAAGGTCTGGAGGAAAAAGCGTTCCTGTCCGGCCAGACGGGCGCCTATTTCCCGGATGCTTTCAGGGGTGTGAAGACCGCGAACCAGGGTGGTGCGGAATTCAAAGGGGATATGACCCGCCATGAGATAGTCCAGACTCTCCTCGATGGGGGGGGTGTCAAAGCGGGTGATGCCCACGGTCTCGCCATAGCGTGTCAGGCTGTTCTTGACGTCCATGGCCACGTAGTCCACGAGTCCCGCCTCCACCAGCGACTTCAGGACGGCGGGACGATAGCCGTTGGTGTCCAGCTTGACGGCGTAGCCCGTGGCTTTGATCCGGGCAAGAAAGTCGGGCAGGTCGGGCTGGAGGGTGGGCTCGCCCCCCGTGACGCAGACTCCCTCCAACATACCTTGACGGCGAGAGAGGAAGTCGAAGAACTCCTCCTCGGGCATGATGGTGTCGTCAGCACGATCAGAGAGAACCAGGGAAGCGTTATGGCAGAAGGGACAGCGGAAATTGCACCCGAAGGTAAAGACGGTGCAAGCCATCTTGTCGGGAAAATCCAGAAGGGTGAGCTTTTGCAGACCTTTGATAAGCACGGCAGACTCCTTGCGTGAATGGTTATTTTTAAAATATATCTTGCGTTACGGTGAAAAATATGCTATAATGAAAAAAGAGAGGCTCCCCCCTATTATAGCAAAAACCGAGAAGAATTGCAAGAGCCTTTCGGAGGAAAATGAAAAAACTCGAAAAGGAGACCTACCATGAGAACTGTGATTTCCACTCCTAATGCCCCCGCCGCCATCGGACCCTATTCCCAAGCCATTCTCTGCGGCAATGTGCTCTACACCTCGGGGCAGATCCCCCTGGATCCCGCTACGGGGGCTGTGGTGGGGGACACCATCCGCGAGTAGGCCGAGCAGGTCATGAAGAATCTGGAGGCCGTGCTGGCCGCCGCAGGCACTGCCTTTGACAATGCCGTCAAGACCACCTGCTTCCTGGCTGACATGGCGGATTTTGCTGCCTTCAACGAGGTCTACGCTGCCCATATTACCTCTGTTCCCGCTCGCTCCTGCGTGGCGGTGAAGAGCCTGCCCAAGGGAGTGCTGGTGGAGGTGGAGGTCATCGCTCTGGTGGAGTGAGGAAGATTTCAAATTGGGGTTTATCGGCCAGGGGCTCTGCCCCTGGACCCC
>JAZSBH010000014.1:0-18552 GCA_045602325.1 Eubacteriales bacterium
GGTATTTGTCGTCCCTTTGTCGTACCCCTGTTTTTTGGGGGGAAATGACAGGAAATCGGGGTAGAATTTGGGGTGGGGAAGGAGATTGTGCAATTTGACGAATGCAAAAATTGGATAAATGTCTCGAGCGGGAAAAAATTTGAGAAAAAATGTGTTTTTATCCATATTCATCCAAAAATATGGGAAAGGGCAGAGACTCGGAGGAATCTCTGCCCGTGGGAATCATGGATTATTGCATGGTCTCCGCAACCTTCTCAAAGAGCATCACGCGCACAGCCTTGAGATAATCGTCGTTATTGGTGTAGGTCACCACGTCGGTGGTCACCATGGCCACCAGCTCGTCGGTGATTTCCTCACCTGCGGCGGCCTCCAGCATAGTCAGAAGCTGGTAGTCCTGAATGCCGTTACGGACGTTCTCCAGGCGGAAGGAAGAGATGGGCTCGTAGATACCCACCTGGGCGCCGCTGTAGAGCAGAACGCCGTCGCCGTGGGAGGACGCGCCGATGAGGGGGGTGAGGTCATTGAGGGGATCGGAGGTCCACCAGGTAGATGCCCAGTAGAGGACACCCGTAGCATCGGTCATTTTGCACTGCCAGATGGAGACCACGGGCTCGGTGCCGTCACCCAGGGCCAGCCAGTTGGCGTAAGGCTGACCGGGTTCCCAGCAGAAGTAGAGCCACAGCTCGTGTCCCTCCTTGGAGAGAGCGGCCATGCGATCGGCAAAGCTGCCGTACTTCTTGTCCTGGGCCGAGGTGGTCATGTACTGGGTGCCCGCAATGACGGACTTGTCGCGGGGGGTGAAGGCGAAGACCTTGGTGCACCAGATGTTGACGAAGGGCTTCATGAACTCGATCTGGTCCTCCTCGCCTACGGCGATGTTGGTAAAGAAGGGCGATACCTGACGGTAGCCGGGGAAGGTGTTCGACAGACGGTTACCTGCGGCGGCCAGCTTGTTCAGCAGATCGGTATTGGTGGGCTCGTCTACGTAGTAGTAGAAGCCCTTCTTCAGCCAGCTTTGGTTCTGGCTCAGAATACTGTATGCCTGCTCCTCGTTATCGCTGATCTTATCGATGACAAAGGAGTTGACCCGGGGATTGTTCAGGTAATCCACCACGCGGCCGTCGGTGAGATTGTAAGGCAGACGGTAGGCGCAGAGGCGGTTCTCCAGCAGGAAGTCGTAGTAGATCTTGTAGAGATCCCAGTACTCCTTGTCGTTCATGCCCTTTTTGTTATAGGAGTTGTAAATTCCCAAATCGCCCAGACCCACCGCGCTCTTGAGTGCGGTCTCGTCGGACAGAGAGAAGCCGTAGACGTAGGTGTAGACGCTGGCGGTCTTGATGACCTTGCCGCTGTCAGCGTCGGTAATGGTCAGGGTGGCGGTATACAGACCGGTGGGCTCATCCTTGTCTGCCCAAACCTTGATCACAAATCCCTGGGAGTGACCGCCCTTGACGGTTACGGCACCGTCCAGAGGAGGCAGGGCATCGGGCACCATGTGTCCGTTGATGTTGACGTAGTGCTCGCGGAGCACCTCGGTGCGGAGGGTATTGCCGTTCTTGTCGGTGAAATCCGACAGGGCGACGGTGAAGGAGCGGTCAGCGTCGGGAGCCAGGAAGAACTGGCAGTTTTCAATGCTGTTGCCGGCCATGTGGATGACGTAGGTGTTCAGACTCGAAGAGGTTGTATCGGTCTGATACAGCTTCTCGGTCATGTGATCGAACCAGAGATTTACCGAAGCGTCCTCGTCGGGTGCGTTCAGCTTGTCGTAGTTCACGCCGTCCACGGGGGCTTCGGTCAGATCAGAGTCATCACCGGGGCGGGACAGGTCAATGTTCATGTCGCCGTATGCCTCCTCTACGGTTTTGTAAAAATCTATGGAGTAGATGTAGACGCTCTCGCCATCGCCGCCGGGGGAGGTCAGGAAATCCAGACGGAAGCCGTTGACGTTTCCTGTCCAATCGGCGTTTGAAAGGTTAAAGATGATCTTCTGCCAGCCCTCGTTTCCGGCGTCAAAGGTGGCGGTGGTCTGGCAACCGGGGGTGGCGCCCTGGATGGCGCCGGCGCAGTAGAAGAGCTCAAAGGTTTCGGAATTGCAGTTCTCGGCACGGATGGTCATGACGATGAATTTGTATTCGTCGGCACTGACAGGCTTCAGATCAAGGTGCTTGAGATAGTTGGCGTACTTGAATGAAACGTAGGGGTCGGAAGCATTCCTGGTCGTGGTGAGCTTGAGCACGGAACCGTAGGTATCATCCATGACGATTTTGGCTACGCACTGATTGGCTTCCGCAACGAAGGTGTTCAAGCGCGGGCGGCCCGGGTCATAGAAGGTGACATGCGCCGCATCGGTGGGCTGATTGATGCGGGTGGCGGGATCTGCGGTGGTCTCGGTTTCGGGCACCGTCTCGGTTTCGGTCTCATGGGGTTCGGCGGGCTCGGTGGGAGTCTCGGCCTTGGCAGCCGTGGTTACGTTGTCGGTGGGATCGGTGACCGACGCAGTGCCGCCCGCCGTCGAGGCGGTATTGTTGCCGCTCTGGGTACAGGCGGCCAGGAGCAACACCAGGAGCGTAGCCAGCATCAGTACGATGGGAAGCCAGCGGGTTTTCCGGGTAGAATGTTTCATGAAAACCTCCTTGTGTAGAAGAAATTAAGGATATGAAACCATTATAACATAGAACCCGTTTCCCGTCAAGGGAAAAGGCGGTGTATTTCAAAAAAAAACAAAACAGAGCCGATAAATCGACTCTGTTTGTTTTTGGTGGAGACAGTTGGAATCGAACCAATGACCTCATGCATGTCAAGCATGCGCTCTAACCAGCTGAGCTATGCCTCCGCAACGCAAAATATTATAGCATATGCGGAGGCGTTTGTCAAGGGGGTTTTGAAAAGTTTTTTGGAATTTTGAAAAGTTTTTTGGAATTTTTCGGATTTTCGAATATGCGAATTTGTCCGTTTGGAAAAATCCCTTATCCGCGATCGGGCAAGGGGAAAAGGAAGTATCATGACTTCTCGGTGTCGGTATGCGGGTTTTCAACCGGGATAATATACATCAAATCATGCTTGCTGTTAAATGCTTTCCCTGTTGCATCCTTTACGATATATTCCACCTCCACAGAAACGTACAAGCATTCCACACCGTTTTGTTCAATGATCCTTTTATGACCCACCTCGCCCAACTGAACGGGGCCGTGCAGTATCAGAATCGACTCCTTTATGTCTTCGGCAACCAATGCCCGAATCTCATCATCGATGGGAATATCTGCTTCAGTCATAGTGATCTCATGGGGAATATCCTTGTAGAAACCACTAATATTGCCTTCCGGCGAAATACCAAAAGATACTGAATCGGGAAGCAGATAGTCTCCTAGTTTATTATACCACTTTACGATACGATAATCTTCAGAACTGATCTCAACAAACTCATAAGAATCGAAATCCACGAAATCAGCCATGTATTCCTTGACCAATTCAATCAATTCTTCATCCGTGTCTGCCGAGCTTATATCAACATGAGCCATATAGAAAAAACCTGTTCGGAAAAGTGTACCATCATTTGTCAACATCACATATGGGGTATCCGAATTACTAACGCCTTCGATATTTAATGAATATTGATGCATCAAAGCATCTTGGCTGGGATAGTAAAGTGAATATTGGTAGCTCAGAGGGTACTCCACACCGTTCAGAGTAAATACCTGTCCTTCAGGATGCTCTGCCCAGTCCACGATTTCAATGTCCATATTGACCATGCTCTCATGATCCCAGCCTTCGTAGGAGAAAAGATACTGGTTTACTCGTTGTAATGTATATTGGTGAGTTTCGTTTGGTTCCACTGTCCCCGCTGGGTTCACACCTCCCGGATCTCTCTGCCCCGCCCAAATAATGCCGGCCAAAGTACCGAATGCCACCACGGCGCAGACTGCTGCCGCGAACCACCCGCTGGAGGTGACCCGCTGCCAGGTCTCCCGGGCGGTGGAGCGGGGTGCCACGGTGGGCGCAGTATCCATATCGGGCAGCTCGCTTTCCAAAATATAGCTCGCGCGGATGTCGTTCAACCCGCGCAGGATAGATGTGGATTTTTTCATACAGTAAATCCCCTTTCTGTCAGATGTACCCTCAGCCGTTCCCGCATACGGTGCAAGCGTACCGAGGTGTTGTTGGGTGTGAGGTTGTATGCGTCGGATAAAACCGACACGGGGTAGAGGTGCCAGTAGCGTCCCACAAAGAGCTTGCGGTCGAGGGGCTCCAGTCCGTCCAGAAATTCATCCAGCGCCCGGGTCAGTGCGGTCGTATCCCCTTCATCGGGCGGGGAGCACTCGGTAAGCTCGTCCAGGGCGACCTCCAGCTCCCGATTCCGTTTGAGTCGGGTCAGCGTCCGCAGGCGGTCGATGGACAGATGCCGTACCAGGCGACCCAGGTAGACCTTCAGCGAGGGCGGATTCTGGGGCGGGATGCTGTTCCAGGCCTTGAGCCAGGTGTCGTTGACGCATTCCTCAGCGTCAAGTCGGTTGTCCAGTATGCTCATGGAAATCCCCTTCACATAGCTTCCGTACTTGTCTGAGGATGCCTTTAAGGCCTCTTCGTTTCGGGCGAAGTATAGGGCAATGATGTCTCTGTCTTCCATAACATACCATCCTTTCGTGTGTATTCAAGGGGACTCGCGCGCTGACCCCTCTACTTACAGTACCGACATTTCGGGGGCTATCTTACAGATCATGGGAAAATATTTTGAAAAAAGTGGGATTGACAATGGATAGGGGGAGTGCTATAATATATCCAAGGGACAAATGCTCGTCATTTGTCGGAATCCGTAAGGGTTCCCGTAGAAGTTGCCAGTCGGTGGCGGTTGCTTCCTCTTATCGACCAACATAAAGGGAGCGTAAAGAATATCTTTTTCCTCTCTTTTTGCTTGGCATGAAGGGAGGCGATCGAATGGATTTTGTGACTTGGAGCGAACTCATCTATCTCCTGATAGATCTCGTAACCCTTGCATTTGTCATTCTGTCTTACTTAAATAGTAAAAAAAGATAACCGCCCAACCCTTCCAAAGTTCGCGGTTATCTTTTAACTAAAAACCGAGGAAGCACCGTCATCGGTAGCTCCTACGCCTTTATTATAGCCAATTCATCTCGGTTTGTCAATACCTTTTTTGAATTTTGCTCCTGCAAGGGAGCTTTTTTGTTACCTGAAAACGGGCATACCTGCAGATATGCCCGCAGATATGCCCGTTTCAGCTATATCTTACGCCCAGCTCATGGTGGTGGGCTTTTCCTCGAAGATGCAGACGCCCTTCAGGAAGGTGATCGCTTTCGAGAGACCCTCGTCGATGGTCATGATGCTGTCTTCATGCTCGATGGAAAGCACCTTATCGTAACCGCAGAGGCGGAGATTGGAGATCATGTCTCTCCAGTAGGTCTCGCCGTTGCCGTAGCCTACGGTGCGGAAGATCCACGCGCGGTTCAGCTCGTCGCTGTAGTGCTTGGTATCCAGCACGCCGTTTGCGGCGGTGTTGTACTTGTCGATCTTGGTGTCCTTGGCGTGGACGTGGTAGATGGCACCCTTCAGCTCGCGGATGGCGGCCACGGGATCCATGCCCTGCCAGACCAGGTGGGAGGGATCGAAGTTGGCACCAATAACATCACCAACTGCCTCACGCAGACGGAGCAGGGTGGCGGGGTTGTAGACGCAGAAACCGGGGTGCATCTCAAAGGCGATGTGGGGCACGTTGTGCGCCAGGGCAAAGGCACCAGCTTCCTTCCAGTAGGGAATGACCTTCTCGTTCCACTGCCAGTTCAGGATGGCCAGGAAGTCCTCAGGCCAGGGGCAGGTGACCCAGTTGGGGTACTTGGCACCCTCGTGGTCGCCGGGGCAGCCCGAGAAGGTGATGACAGTGTCCACACCCATCTTCTCGGCCAGGAGCACGGCGTTGCGGAAGTCCTTGTCGAACTGCGCGGCGATTTCCTTGTCGGGGTGAAGGGCGTTACCGTGGGCGGCCAGAGCACAGACTTCCACGTCGTACTTCTTGAGGGTGGCGATGAACTCGTTGTACTTGGCGTCATCGGCCAACAGCTCCTCGGGGTTGCAGTGAGCCTTACCGGGGTAACCGCCGGCACCCAGCTCCACGGTGTGGACACCCAGACCCGTGAGGATCTGTAGGGTTTCTTCCAGGGTCTTGGAGCCGTACAGGTTGGCTAAAACACTCAATTTCATAGCGTTAGTTTTCCTTTCGGTGGGTTATGGGATCAATCAAAGTAGTAGGGCTGACCCGACTTGGCGGACTCGTAAATACCCTCCAGAATGCGGGTGACGGTGAAGGCCTGCTCGGGGAGCACGCAGGGATCGGTGTCGTTGACCACGGCGTTGATCCACTGAGCCGCCTCCATGGAAGCAGGGTCTCCGGCGTTAGCGCCCTCGTAAAAGGCCGCGCCCTGGGGATTGAGGGTGGGACGGAGGATGTACTGGCTGTTATTGCGGATGCCGTTGATGCGGACACCGTCGTAGAGGTCAGCACCGGCCAGGGTACCGCAAATGAGGGTGGTCGCCTCGCGGACGTCCAGCATATTGATGGCCCAGGCGGACTCCAGGTTGATGGTGGCGCCGTTCTCCATGACCACGAAACCGAAAGCGGAATCCTCCACCGTGAACTTCTCGGGATCCCAGTTGCCCCAGGCGTTGCCCTGATTGGTGTCCTTGTTGAGCTTGTGGTAGGTGGTGCCCACGCAGTACTTGGGCTTGTAGTTGTTCATGATCCAGAGAGTCAGATCCAGAGAGTGGGTACCGATGTCGATCAGAGGACCGCCGCCCTGCTCGTACTCGTTGAGGAATACGCCCCAGGTGGGAACCGCTCTGCGGCGGAGAGCCGTGGCCTTGGCGTAGTAGATGTCACCAAAGGTGCCGTCCAAGGCCTCCTTCTTGAGGTACTGGGCGCTGGCGGCCTGACGGGACTGGTAGCCGATGGTCAGCTTCTTGCCGCTTCTCTTTTGGGCGTCCAGCATTTTCTGTGCTTCGGCGACGTTGATGGCCATGGGCTTCTCGCACATGACGTGCTTGCCGGCATCCAGGGCGTCCACGGTGATGAAGCTGTGGGAGCGGTTGGGGGTGCAGACGTGAACCACCTCGATGGACTCGTCGGCCAAGAGGTCCTTGTAGTTCTCATAGACCTTTGCGTCGGGGGTGCCGTACTTAGCCTTTGCGGCCTCGGCGCGCTCCACGATGATGTCACAGAAGGCCACCATCTGCACGTTCGGGAGCTTATGGAGGGAGGGCATATGCTTACCGTTGGCGATACCGCCGCAGCCGATGATACCGACTTTTACGATTCTTTCGTTTGCCATATCTTTGATCTCCTTTTATGATCGACCGAATTTGCCCGTATATACGGGTCATTACCAACATTTTACCGCATTTCGGAACGTTTTTCAATGGGTTTGGGCGGGTTTTTGGAAGTTTGGTAGGTTGCACAAAATGGACGGGGGTGTTTTGGGCGAAATGTCTGCTTGCAAAATCCCCCCATCCGTGCTATACTATACTTATATCCTCAATCCAACCCCCGAAAGGAGTTCTCCCATGAAAAACACCCGTATCGGGCTGCTCATCCTGTCCGTCCTGCTCCTTCTTTGCCTTGGCCTCGCCGCTTGCACCGGCGGAGACACTACTGACACCACCGCGGGCGAGACTACCCCCGCCTCCGACCCCGCCGCATCGGTAGATGTAACCGATACCCCCACCGAGCCCGAGGTTACCGAGGTACCTACCGAAGCCCCTACCGAGGCACCGACTGAGCCCGCCGAGACCGAGCCTCCCATCGTGGACGTCATGATCGGCGAGACCCTGGACGCTCCTTACGCCGCCGATTTCCGTGTGTCCAACGTCTTCGCTTCCGACATGGTTGTCCAGCGCGGTGAGCATATCCGGGTCTGGGGTTGGGCTGATGCCTCCGAGAACGGCAAGAAGGTCTCGGGTGAGTTCAAGGGTATGTTCGCCGAGGCTATCATTGAAAACGGCGAGTGGGTGCTGACCTTTGGTGCCCGCCTGGAGGCCTCTGCCGAGCTGGGTCATACCATGAAGATCTACACCGACACTAAGGAAGTGGTCTTCGAGAACGTCCTGGTGGGCGACGTCTATATGGTCATGGGTCAGTCCAACTGTGCCTACACGGTGCACAACCACCACCTGTACGTGGACACCCCCGATAAGGGCGGCAAGAGCGTGCTGGACTACAACGCTCCCATCCGCATCCACTACAACTCCCAGATGCAGACCGCGGGCTATCCCAAGTGGGGGACCGAGGAGGTCTGTCTCGAGGTCATGTCCGGTTCTACCTGGCAGCGTGCCGACAGCTACGACGATATCGCCAGCTTTACCGCCATCGGCTACCTCTTCGCCCACAACTACGTGAAGCTCACCGACAGTAAGGTGCCCGTCGGTGTGATCGAAATCGACGGCAACGGCCGTCCTCTGGGCGCGTTCATGTGCAATCAGGTGGCCACCGAGAAGCGTACCGACCGCTACGACAAAAAAAATGGCTACTACGTCACCACCGGCGTCAACGGCGACGCGGGACGCTTTCTGTACAACCACTACATGTTCCCCTTTGAGCGCTACGCCATCGCGGGCATCATCTGGTATCAGGGAGAGAGCGACCTCCTCCAGGCCAACACCCGCGTGTACGCCGAGAACTTCTCTGCCCTCATGACCTACATGAGAGGCACGCATAATCTTGTCAACAAGGACTTCCCCGTGTACTACGTGGAGTTCCCCACCATCTACCAACAGCCCGCGGGCTTTACCGGCCAGTGGCACTACATGGACGTGGGTCTGATCCGCGCCGCCATGGGCGAGATCCAGCGTATTCTTCCCAATAGCTACCAGATCGTCTCCACCGACCTGTGGAGCGACAATACCTTCTTCAATAACCTCCATCCCAACTGCAAGTTCGAGCAGTCGGAGCGCGCCGCGATCCTGGCCGCCGCCGTAAACGGCGAGGGCGGCAAGACCATGGCGCAGGGCAACGGCCCCATCCTGGTGAGCATGGAGATCCTGGAGGGCGGTAAGAAGGCCATTCTGACCTACGAGAACGTGGGCGAGGGTCTGAAGACCACCGACGGCGGCACCGTCGTTAAGGGCTTTGTTCTCTACCGCAAGAATTGTTCCCTCAACAGCCGCGGCGATATTACGGCTACCATCACCGCCCCCAATCAGATCACGGTTGAGTCCTCCGATTCCATTACGGGCATTGCGTACAACGCCATCACCACCAACGTCTACGGCGTGGATATCAACCTCTGCAACAGTGAGGGCGTGCCCGCCGGTGCGACGGTCTTCCTGAAGGATGCCGACTGATCTTTCCCGAAACCCCAAAATGCCTCCCCGTCCAAGTCGGACGGGGAGGCATTTTTCATGTATGATGTATCAGTACCCGAAACTGAAATTCAGGGAGCCGATGGGCGCGGCATCGCCTGTGGAGTAAAGATTCAGAGGATCATCGATCATGTTCTGTACGTTGTCGGTGACCTTGAACTCCACCCGGTAGTTGCTCTCGGACAGACCCAGAGCGTTCAAAGGAATACGGACGATCATGGCGTTATCAAAGACGTTCACGTCGGCCTCGCCTACGCTCTCCATATTGTCGAGGGACTTGCAACGGAGAATTTGACTCTTGTTTCCATCTACCTCGTAGTTGACCACGAACTCGTAGCCGCCTAGAAGGTCACCCTCGGCGCCCGCGGTCTTGAGCCAGAGGTTCATCCAGCCCTTGTCACCTGCCTCGTGAGCCGTAATGGCATCCACGCAGGTGATGCGGAAGTAGAGGTACTCGCTGTCCCGCAGAACCGTGACCGTGTCGATGTCGTTACGGCCTGTGGTATCCTTGTAAACGATATCTCCTGCCATGGCCTTGAAATTACGGTCAGCGCACTCGCCGGTAAAGTCGCGGTAGACAGCCTTCGACGTGCTCCAGACGGCGGTATCGTCCTTGGTGATGTCGGGGGTGGCGGCGGGGTACTCGTAGTGGATGGCGGGAGCAAAGTTGTCATTTCGGATGTTCATGATGGTCATGAAGTAGCAATAGTCTTTCATGCCGTTGGAGCGCGAAGGCTCGATATCTCGAGAGTACTCGGGGCAGTAGGTGTCGCAGGTGAAGTAGTTCTTATCCCCCGCGCGGAGCTTTTCGGCTACCCACTCGTTCCAGCCCGTCAGGAATACGAAGCGGGCATCCGTGGCGCGCTGGTCGGGGGTCATGTTCAGGACGGTATCCCACTGTGCCTGGAAGTTGAGATCCATGCGCCAGTTGTCGTGGTCGTTCTTGCCTACCCACTCGCCGTTGTTGGGACGTTGCTTGGTCGGATGCCAACCGCGGCCGCGGGAGCCACGGATATCGGTCATGTTCACCGTTACGTGCTGGGAGGTGGAGAGATTGATCCAGCCATCCTGGGATCGCTGTGGGTAAACGAAATCGATCCAAGGCGCGCCGTTATCATGGAGGACGCTTTCGGTGGGCCACTGGGTCACGCGGAAATCAAAGAATCCTGCAAACATCTTTTCCTGCTCGTTCGAGGACTTGTTGAAGGCTGCGATGACGTTGTCGGGGGCGATGATCATGGGCTTTTCGGGGTTGTTGGGGGTGAACCACAGGCTCTTGTAGGTGTCCTTCGCGTAGAAGATGCTGTAGACCTGCTTGAACACGCCGATATCGGCATTCAGATCGTGCTTACCCAGATAGTAGACCACCTTAGGGAC
Source organism: Eubacteriales bacterium (assembly GCA_045602325.1). Lineage (GTDB taxonomy): Bacteria > Bacillota > Clostridia > Oscillospirales > CAG-272 > CAMEON01. The sequence goes on from JAZSBH010000014.1 coordinate 10,738, forward strand.
GTCCCAACCCTTGTTCTGATATTCCAGAAGGATCTCAAAAAGGATCTTGGTTACGTTCTCGTAGAGGACGTTGTTGGAGGTGTCCAGCACCAGGAAATCCACACCGGCCATGGTCAGCATTTCGATCTGCTTACGCATGACCCAGGGATCCAGGCTGTTGTAGTAGCCCCAGACAGGCTCTCCCCAGAAATGAGCTGAGCCCACGGGGGTGATGAAGGTGTCGTAGTCGGTGAAGGCCTTGTGGTAGGTGCCCTCGTAGGTGATGAGGTTGATGTCGTAGATACCCGTGTGGTTGGCGTGCTGACCCAGGGTCAGGAAGTAGAACATACCCACGTAACGGTCGTCGTTGACCTTGCCGTCCACGGGATTGATGATACGGCCGAAATCGTCGGTGCCGGCAATATGGAGCACCGAATACTGTGCCGCGGTCAAGTCGCGCTCGTCGGGAACACGCTCCACGGAGGGGGCGGGGTCGGTTTCGGGCTCAGTTTCAGCGGGTTCGGTCTCGGCGTCGGTGAGGGCCTCGGTGGCGGGGGCAGTAGCGGCCTCGGTGCCGGACTCGGTTACGCCTGCGGTGGTATCTTCGGGGTTCTCGTTGCCCGTACAAGCGGCCAGGGGTGAGATGGCCATGAGGACGGCCAGCAAAAGGGTCAGATATTTCAGATGCTTGTTCATGTCAGTCCTCCTTCTTTTTCAGGGTGACAGCGGCGGCCAGGACGATCAGAGCCCCCGACAGCACAGTGATGGTGGAGGCGCAGCCTTCCTTGGCGGGGGCATCGGTCTCGGGAGCCGTTTGGGCGGGCGATTGGGTGGGGGATTCTGTGGGAATCTCCGCAGCGGAATCGGTTTCAGGTTCTGTCACAGGCTCGGTAGGCGTTTCAGTAAGAGTTTCGGTAGGAGTTTCGGTGATCTCCTCGGTCTCGGCATTGGGATTCTCCATGACGGTGACGGTGTAGGTGGTCTTCATGCCCTTGACCTCGATCGTAACGGTGGCCTTGCCTACCTTGGAGAAGTCGTAGCTGACCATGCTCTCCAGAATATGCATAGGCTCGCCTAACTTGCCACCCTGATCCACACGGATGAGGAGGGTGGTCATGTCGATGCGCTCCCCCACAAAGTAGGTGTCCTTGTAGCCCGATTCCACCACAATGCCGTCGGTCTTGACACAGACCTCGGCGTTCTCGTTGAGGTAGAAGGAAAGGGACTCGGTGACCAGAGTGCCGTCCACGGGGGTGTACTTGTCCTTGTTGGAGCCTGCCCAGTTACCCCAATCGTCTTGATGCCAGTTCATCCAGCGGAAGCCGGGAAGGATGACAAACTCCAGGTGCTCGTTTTTGATCTTGGCCAGATAATTGGGATCGTCCACGTGGAAGACCAGGGTGTTGCCGAAGAAATTGAAGCGGGCAACGTTGCCCTTCTTGACAAGCTCGGTGACGGTCTCGCCGCCAATGGTGACCAGATCGCCCAGGGTTTTGCCGGGGATGGCAGAGGGGCAGAGGTTGACGGTGGAAATGGCTTTCAAGGATTCGGAATCCTTGCGGTCGAAACGGACGTGCAGAGAGGTGCCCTCACTGCCCATGTTGCCCGTCTGGACACCCGTGATGCCCGCCGTTCCCTTAGTGACGAAAGAAACGTCACGATCCAGCTTGAGGGAGGAAAGCTCGCCGCTGATGCCTGCAGGAGAACCCGCACACCAGACGAAGCCTGCCTTGACTGTGACGGCGATGATGTCGGCGGGCTTGAGGGCGCTGTGGTCATCCATGTGGAAGACCAGATTCAGGCGGATATTCCCGTCGGGCAGATCTTCGTAGGTATAGCAGGTACGTACCAGAGCCAGGTTGCCCAAGTGAGCTTTGATCTCACGGATGGTTTTATTTTCATAGGTCACTCCGTCCTTGACATAGGAGATCAAGATGAGATCGGTGTTGTGGTCGATGCCTCCGTCCCAGGCGTCCTTGGTGAGTCCTTGGGTTCCTTTCGGGACCAGGAAGCTGACCTGGCCGAAGGTGACACCGTCGGGCTGGAAGGGTTGGCCGTGGTAGGGATTCATGGTAATGTTCTCGGCGGCGGCCGGGATGACCGTGACCGCCAGGGCGGCCAGGAGGAGGGCGGCAGCGAGGATGAGACTGATGGCGCGTTGCTTCATAGCGTTCTCCTTTGCAGATGGGATCCGGTTGCAAACAAGCCGTTTGAACTCTGCCTATATTGTACAACATCAATCGGAATCTGTCAAGAGAAAATGAAAAAAAAGCCAAACCGGTTGGTTGTGTATTGGGGAATTTCCGCCCCAAAAACTTTTCCGCCCGTATACTCTTGACAGAAACCGCAAATCATAGTATAATAGTAGCGAAAATAATCCCAAGGAGGTTTTTATAATGAAGCAGGTTACCAAGAAGACCATCATTGGCGACATTCTGGACAACGCTCCCGATACCGCCGTTTTCTTCCTGGAGATCGGTATGCACTGCCTGGGCTGTCCCATGTCCCGCGGTGAGTCCATCGAGGAGGCTTGCGCCGTCCACGATACCGATGCCGACGCTCTGGTCGAGAAGATCAACGCATTCCTGGCTGAGAACGCCTGATCTTACGGGACGGCCGTCGCGCACACGCTGCAGACGGTTGTCCCTTTACTTATACTGATAAAAAAGGAACATAAATATGTCCATCAAACTCACCCCCCGCCTTATGACCGCCGTGCCCTACGTCCGCAAGGGGCATCTGGTAGCGGACATCGGTACCGACCACGCCTACCTGCCCATCTATCTCTGCGAGACGGGAGTGCTTTCCCCGGTAACCGCCAACAACGGAGAGGTACTGTGCGCTATTGCCGCGGACATTAATAAAGGCCCCGTGGAACGGGCTGATCTGCATATTGCTGCGGCCGGGCTGACCCACCGCATCCGCACGGTGCAGACCGACGGACTGCGCGGCCTGGAGGTCTACGACCCGGCCGACGTCATTATATTCGGCATGGGCGGCGAGCTGATCGCGGCTATTCTGGAGGCTTCTCCTTGGGTGTGCCGCGCAGGAAAGCGACTGATCCTCCAGCCCATGACCCACGCTGAAAAGCTTCGTGCTTACCTGCTGTCGGCGGGGTATTCCATCGTGGGGGAGACCCTTTCGAGGGAGGGTGACCGGATCTATCAAACCATTTGCGCCGAACCGACGGAGGAAGAGGGAAGCACTGCGGTGACTCTTACTCCCGCCGAGCTGGCTGTAGGTCAGGCATCTTTCCGTTTGTCTGATCCCGAGCAAAAGATCCTATACATAGCCCTCATCGACAAGACTCTCCGCACCGAGACCAATGCCCGCGACGCCCGCCGCCGTGCGGGGCAGATGACCCCTGAGGCCGATCTGTTGATTGCGTCCCTGATGGCACTGCGGAATGATATATAAGGAGAACTGTTATGACCATACGTGAGCTTTACACCGCCCTGGCGGAACAACTCCCCCGCTCTCTGTCCTGCGATTGGGACAACGACGGCATTTCCTGTTGCCCTGATCCCGACGCTCCCGTGACGGCCATCCTGATCGCCCTTGACCCCACCGAGGATGCGGTGGAGGAGGCCATAAAGCAGGGTTGCAATGTCATTCTCACCCACCATCCCATGCTGTTCCGCGGGCTCAAGACGGTAGACGGCCACGAGACCGGCTCCCGCAAAGTCATTCGTATGATCCGCCATGGCATCACTGCCATGGCCTTCCATACCCGCCTGGACGCCGCTGACGGAGGGGTGAACGATATCCTCGCCGCTCGACTGGGGCTTCAGAACGTGGAGCCCTTCGGAGATGACGGTAATCCCGCGGGCAAGCCCATCGGTCGGGTGGGCAATCTCCCCGAGACTGTCAGCACAGATGCCTTTATTGAGATCGTCAAGGGGGCTCTCGGTCTGTCTGCCCTGGTCTTTGCGGGGAGTGGAAAGTCCGTCCACCGCGTAGCGGTGCTGGGGGGCGCGGGAGAGGACGATATTGCCGCCGCCGTGGCCGCAGGTGCTGATACCTACGTTACGGGTGAGCTGAAATACCATACCCTTTGCGATGCACCCTATGGGGTCATCAATCTCATCATGGCGGGACACTATCACACCGAGGCACCCGTGCTGGATCGCCTGGCCGAGCTTTGCGCCGGGATCTGTCCCGAAATCCCCGTCCGTATCTTGAATACCACCCGTGTAGAGGTGCGGTGATTCACATCGAATTCATATTCCTGTGCTACAATTCAGTTGGCTTCCAAGTCTAATCTCCAAAAAAGAAGGTATACCCCCGTGTCTCAAAGGCCCCTGTATCTGAAAATTGCCCATGCCGTACGTATCGTGACGGTTCCTCCTGTGATGGTAGGAATTCTCATGGTCCTGCTGTTTACTCTCCGTGACGACGTATTCGCCAATGCCGCCGAGATGGTAATCTCCATGCTCGGTCTGACCGTTTTGCCAATCCTGGCCTACCCCGTGTCGATCATGATCCCCTCTATCCGAAGGAAGGGCAGGGAAGGACAGCGCTCTTTAGCCATGTATCTTTCTACCGTGGGGTATCTGGCGGTCTTTGTTTACGGTCTCGTTGCCGGGGTTGGTACCGGCCTTATGCACATCTACGCGGGCTATCTTTTCTCGGTCGTCATCCTGCTGGTTTCCAACAAGGTGTTCCACGTCCGTGCCAGCGGGCACGCCTGTAGCGTGTCGGGGCCTCTGGTCTACTCGGGGTATTTCCTGGGTATCTGGGGCATTGTTGTTGGTGTTGTTTGTTGGGGCATCATCCTCTGGGCTTCGCTGGTCATGAAGCGGCATACCCTCAAGGAGTTCATTTTGGGAACTCTCACCTGCCTCCTGTCCTTTGCGGTGGGCTGGCTGATCTTCCATTGACCTGTAACGATAACCGAAAAAACTCCCTCTCCAAAGCGGAAAGGGAGTTTTCTTGTTGTGGGTGGGAGTGGTCTCACTCCAAAATATCGGTGGTCAGATAATCCACACCCCAAGACAGAAGTCTCTCGGCCAGCTCCACCTCGTCCACGTTCCAGACATTGACCTCGATCCTGTTTGCGTGCATCAGCTCCACGCCCTCGCGGGTCAGCACCGTCCAGGCAATATCCAAATCCAGCTTCCAGGGGAGAAGCATATCCACCAACTCTTGGTTGGGCGCATGGGTGGTGAGGAACATGAGCTTGGCGTTGGGGAGGAGCTTGCGTAGTTCCACCATGTTGTCGTGGGAGAAGGAGATAAAGACGGTGTTCTCCAACCAGCCGAGGGAGCGCACCTCCTCCACGATTCCCGCGATATGCTCGGGTGCAACGGGGTTCTTGATCTCCAGCACCGCTTTTTTCTCATACTTGCGGCAGATGCGGATGTACTCGGACAGAAGGGGAAGGCGGAGATCGCCTCTGGTGTGCCCGCCGCCGTCGGTGTAGTCCAGCATAGTCAGGCTCCGCAGGGTGGCGCAGTCGGTCTCCTCCACCACGTAATCGTCGCCGGTGGTATTGATGGTGTTGTCGTCGTGGATGACGATGTACCGCCCGTCCTTGGTCACGTGAACGTCGGTCTCGATGCCCCAGTAGGTGCGGTTGCCCGCGGCCACAAAGCCCGAGCAGGTGTTGCCCACCTCCAGATGATGGATGCCCTGGTGGCCGATCATGCGGACGGCAGGATTGGCGGATTTGTTGAGCTTGATGGTGTCCATAGGTTACTCCTTTTTCGGTGTGGTAATTTCGGTGATCTCTACTTCCCAAGAAACGATTTCCCACAGGTTATCGCCCACGTGCATGACGTAGTGATGGGACTTTTCGGTAAAATCATAGGTTGCTTGATCCTCGTAAAGGGCCGCTCGGAGCTGCTTGATCCACGGAGAATCTACTTTTTCGATCAGGTATCGCACGTAGTGTCCGTCGGGATAACAGGCCTCCCGGTTATCTATTTCTTTGATAATATCCAGATTGTACATGCAATCTTCCGTGGTGATCCGCACGGCTTGAATGGGCATGAAATGCAAGCGCCAGCGGGCTTCGCTCTCGTCGTCCAGCTCAATGGTGACCGAGTTTGAAGTTACATGGATGTTTTCCAAAGGCACCTCATGGATCTGCAATCGCGGCTCGACAATACGCAGCATGGCCTCTCCTTTCAAAATATCCCCGCTCACCAAACGGAAAGCGGGGATTTCTCATATGTTCGCTTCCGCCACCATTGTACCACGGCGGGGGCGGTTTGTCAAGTCTTGACGGGATTACATTTCCAGAGACTTATGCAAAAATCCTTGCAGAACAGGGGATTTCGGATTCCCGAAGACCTCCTCGGGCGTCCCTTCCTCCTCGATGACGCCGCCCGCCATGAAGATGACCTTATCGGCTACACTGCGGGCGAACTCCATCTCATGGGTGACCACGATCATGGTGCTGTCGGAGGATTTCAGACCTCGGATGACCGACAGCACCTCCCCCGTCAGCTCGGGGTCCAGGGCGGAGGTGGGCTCGTCAAAGCAGAGAATGTCGGGGGACATGCACAGGGCGCGGGCGATGGCCACACGCTGCTGCTGACCGCCCGAAAGCTGGCAGGGGTAGGCGTTTTTCTTGTCGGAAAGGCCGACGCGAGCCAGAAGCGCCTCGGCCTTCTCGCGGATGGCGGCGGTCTCTGTCGCCTTGAATTCCTTGGCGGCGTGGGCACCCTTTTCCTTGCGGAGAGCCTTGACCTCATCCTTCAGGGCGAGGGTGGGCGCCAGCATGAGGTTCTGCATGACGGTGTATTGGGGGAAGAGATTGAAGGACTGGAAGACCAGTCCGAAGTGCAGGCGGTTGCGGCGGATCTGCGCATCCGAGAGGGTGCGCTTGTCGGCGGCGTCCAAAAGCAGATCACCGTCCACCGAAATGGTGCCCTCGTCGGGGGTCTCCAGGAAGTTGAGACAGCGGAGAAGCGTGGTCTTGCCGCTGCCCGAGGAGCCGATGATGGCCAGAACGTCGCCTCTGTTCAGGGAGAGATCAATGCCCTTCAGAACCTCGTTGGAACCGAATTTTTTGCGGATTCCCTTGACGGATAAGAAGTTTTGTTCCATATTCGTATCCTCCTTCTTACACCGTGTAGTAGCTCAACTTCTTGTCCAGCAGGTGGAACAGGATGGTGAGCAGGCCGCTGAAGGCCAGATAGAACAGACCCGCGTAGAGCAGGGGAGTCAGATCCGCGTACTTGTTGACCTTTTCATAGGCGATGGCGATGACCTCGATGACACTCAAGGCCCGTGCCAGAGCGGTGTCCTTGACCAGGGTAATGACCTCGTTGCTCATGGGGGAGACGATGCGGCGCACCATCTGCATGAGCACCACCCGGAAGAAGATCTGGGTCTTGGTCATGCCCAGCACCTGTCCCGCTTCGTACTGTCCCTTGGGGATGGCTTTAATGCCGCCCTCATAGATGACCGCGAAGTAGCAGGCATAGTTCAGAGCGAAGGCCGCCAGAACGAAAACAAATTGAAGATCGGCCATGGTGTCCAGCCATAACATGGCGGCAAAATCCTTGTTGGGAATCTTCAGGAGCACCGAGGGGATGAAGGTCACCACCACGCATTGCAGGAGCAGGGGGGTACCCCGCACCACCCATATGATGAGCTTCATGAGGTAGCTGACGGGCTTGAACTTCGCCATGGACAGCACGGCGAAGAGCAGACCCAGCGGAATGGAGATGACCAGAGTAAGCGCAAAAAGCTTCAGCGTAACGCCGAAGCCCATGCACAGGTCATATAGAACGGACCATGTATTCATAAGAGATAACTTGTTTCCTTAGCCATTTATTTTTAAAGGTTCTTGGGAGGCACGGGACCCTTCTTGCAAGAAGGGTTCCG
>JAZSBH010000015.1:0-8761 GCA_045602325.1 Eubacteriales bacterium
TTTAAGAATCCCAAAAACTTTCAAAAAGTATTGTCAAATAATTTTTTGAAAGTTTTTGAGGGGGGCTGGGGGGAACTTCGCAATGTTTGCTGAAAGCAAACTTGTACCGAGCGAAGCGAGGAGGCTTTCAAGAAGTTCCTCCCAATCGTTCTCCCGTTCTCCCCTATAAACCCCAATTTGAAAGCATGGCTGAACAGCCATTTCAGACCATACGGCAAACTCCCCCGCCCGCAGGCGGGTGGGGGAGTTGAAAACCAACGAATAGTTTATTCCTTGCAGAACTCCACAGCCGCGTCAGCCGCACTGGCGGCGTCGGGAGTATAGAGATCAGCACCGATCTTGGCGCAGTAGTCCTCGTTGACGGGAGCGCCGCCGATCATGATCTTGACCTTGTCGCGAACACCCAGCTCGATGGCCTTCTTGACCACGTCCTCCATGACGCCCATGGTGGTGGTCAAGAGAGCAGAGCAGCAGATGACCTGACAGTTCTGATCGATGGCAGTCTGCACGAAGGTCTCGGGAGACACATCGGTACCTAGGTCAACAACCTCAAGGCCCTTGCCCTCCAGCATCATCTTCACGAGGTTCTTACCGATGTCGTGCAGGTCGCCCTGGACGGTACCGATGCAGACCTTGCCCGTAGCCTGCACGCCGGCGGCGGCCAGGTGGGGCTTGAGGATGGCGGTACCCTTGTTCATAGCGCGGGCGGCCACCAGCACCTCGGGGACGTAAACTTCATTCGTCTTGAACTTCTCGCCAATGATGTTCATGCCGGCCAGCAGACCCTCGTTCAGGATGGCGTCGGGGGCCACGCCCTCGTCCAGTGCCTTCTGCACCAGCTCGGCTACGATCTTGGCTTTACCCTTTTGCAGGTTCTCGGAAATTTCGGAAAGAATGGCAATACTCATGGTTATTTCTCCTTGTATTTTTGCAGTATTAGGAAATCTTAATTCTTTTTCCAAATCTCGGGGGTAGTAAGAACACCCGTACGGCGCAGACGGTACTCGTAGGTCCAAAGGCTGTCTCGGGTGACCCAGGCGGCAGGCCCCTGCCAGGAATATGTCTCGTCAGCGTTGTGGACGTCGCCGAAGCAGTTGCGGCGGGACACGTAGGCGGTCACGGTGACGGTATGCTTCCCTGCCGAGAGGCGGCCCAGATCACCGACGCAAGGCGGGTAAGCAATGACGGCTCTCTTTTCGCCATCCACCTCCACGGTATTGACCGCGGCGGTGTAGTGAGGCACCTTGATGAGTGCTTCCCAGTCCTCACCACAAGCAACGGGAATGTGGTAGGACACTCCGCCGCCGTAGAAGGGCAGACCCTGATAGGTCAGATCCGAGAAGCCCAAGGTCTCGGGCAGTTCGGTCACGGTGAGCTGTCTGCCCGCCACGCGGACGCCAAACTCACCCAGCAGGTACATGGCCTCGCAGTTGGAGCGCTCGGCGAAGGGAATGGTTACGCGAAGGGTGTTCTCCCCCTTCTTAAGGGCGGGGAGGGCAACCTTTTGGATGGAGAGATCTACGTAATAGCCCTCGGGACTCGCGGTGACTGTCTCACCGTTCCAAACGACGGTGGCCACGTCGGCATCCTCCAATGCGATGTAGGGATTCGCGTAGTCGATCTCACTGTGGATGGTGAACTCCAAGGTCACGGTATGCTCGGCAGGCTTGTTCTCAATGACCCAAGGCTGTGCCTTACCTGCGGGGAAGCCCAGGCGGCGGCGGAGGGTGGCGTCAATACGCAAAATCTCCTCGGGGCCCGCCAATTCCTCTCCGTCCAGAGCGTATTTGGCCATATCCAGAAGCAGAACGTTGGGCTCGGAGAGGGTATACGGCACCGTCATGGGCATATCCGCAACGGGAGCAGAGCCGCTGTCCTTGGCCCAGGCATTGTAGCCGTCAGTCATGCGTCGGATGCTGATGGGGGTGGGGGCGGCCACAGCGGCGGGCTCATAGGAGCTGTCCTCGTCGGTGTCCTCCAGGAACAGAAGTGCCGAGTCGTAGTCGTACAGGCTCATGATGATGTGGGTACGTCCGCCGCGATTGCTGTATCGGATGGGCTTGATCTCCCCGGTGACGGTATCCCAAAGCTGGGGCTTATACTTGCCGTTCACGTAGATATGGATGCCCTGCTCACGGGAAACGTCCTTGTTGTAGGGCTCACTGCAGTGGGAGATGAACAGCCACAGGCCGTTCTCATCCCGTCTGACCTGATGGATAAGGTTGCTTGTAAAGGCACCGCTGAAATCACGGATCTCCACGGTTCTGTCGTCGTACAGCTCCTCCAAAAGCGCACCGCGGCTGAAGGCAATGCGGCGGGACTTATCGAAGAGCGCGGCACCTCGCTCGGAGGGCTTGGCGTCCTCGTACTTGGGTGCATCACCCATGAACACCAGCTTACCGCCAGCGGCCGCGAAGGCCTCCAGACGCTCCAGTGTGGTAGAGCGCAGGGTCTCGCACTCGGGGACGATGATGACGTCGTAGGCCATTTCTCCCACCTGAAGGGGTGCATCGCCGACGGCGCACTGGGCAGGCAGGGTGGATTCGCAGATGTAGTCGAAGTCGATGTTGCCCCGCAGGAGCCAATCGGTCACGTTCATGAAATTGCCGTTCAGCTTATCGCGGATAAGCTGGGTCTGCTCGTTGGGACCCCAATGGAGCCAGTAGCTCTCCACGGGATGAACCACCGCCACCTTGACGAGGGGCTTACCTCTGGTCAGGGCGGTGTTGACACGGCCGAAGTGATCCTCCACATAGCGGTACTCCTTGTACCAGGGGGATTGGTAGGAGATGGAGGCCGGGTAGTCCCGCTTGGCGGTGCCCTTCATGGATACCCAAGAAAGATGCTGAACGCGGACGGTCACGCCCAGAGCCGCCTGCCAGTCGCCATGGAGCTTATGGCCGCGGAAATCGAAATCCCACCCCGTCACACCGTACAGCTCGCTCATCATGCCGGGTCTGCCGTACTGGTGCACCGAGGACTGGCACTGCTTGGCGGTGGTAAACTCAAAGCGGGCGCAGAGCATATCGATACCGGGGATGCCGAAGGAGCGGTAGGAGCGCATACAGTCGCCGATGGCGGCGGTCTGGGAGTGGAGAGTGGGCTCCTCCATCATGTGTCCCGTCAGTTCAATACCATGAGCCTTGCACCAATCGCCGCAGGTGTCGGCAAAGGCCTCGGCAAAACGCTCGGAAACGTGGTCATGGTAGTGATAGCGGGTCAGGGAGATCTCCCCGTTCGGCAGATCCCACAGAAGCTCGGGCAGATGTTTCGTGAGGGACTCGCCATAGGCGGCCGTGAAGGTGTCCTCCAGATCATCGGTCCAAGGCAGGTGGACATTCTGGCGGCTATCGGCAAAGGCCAGGGTGCCCTTACGCATGAACTGGGGCTCATCGGTGAAGATGGCGGGGACGGTAGAGCCAAACTCGCCGCCAACGGCTTCAAAGTACCGCTCGTGGGTCACGTCAATGAACTTCTCAATAGCCTTTTTGTTGAGGGTATCCACGTAGGTTTGGTTGTTGTACCAGGGGCTCTCCACCGAGATCTCCCGCCAGACGCACCACAGGGTGCCCTCGGCAGCCTCGGTATCAGAAAGGAGGCGGTAGGACTTCAGGCACTTGTCCTCCCCCAACACCACGTCAAAGCGGGCGAGAAGCTTGGAGCTCGCGCGGGGCTTGAAGTTGGGATCGCAAGTAAAGGTGATGTAGCGCTGACGGAAGGCCTCGTCCTTGGTGACGTAACCGCCGCCAAAGCCTGAGGGCCACTTGTCCTCGTCGTAGAGCCAGGCCAGCATCTCGTTTTCCTTGGCGTGATCGGTGCAAACCTTGACCAACCCCATGAAATCATCCGAAAGATAGGTGGTGGACATACCGTCGCGGCAATGCATATGGAAGCCGCCCAGACCCATTTCCTTAAAGACGTCGATCTGACGGCAGAGCTCGTCCTTTTGCAGGTCGCAGTTCCAAGCCCAGAAGGGGGTGCCGCGGTATTCGGCGGTGGGGTTCCGGAACAGCTGTCGGTCAAGAGTCGGATTGCTTCGGTTCTTGTCGTAGATCATATTTTTCTTCCTTTCATGGTCTTTTTATACCTTTTTATAATTGAATTACAGTTTGATCTTTTTGATCTCCTCGGCGTAGTACTGCACCAGCTCGAACTTGGTGCCGGGCATGAGTCTATGGTCGGGGCAGGGGATGAATCCGCCCATGGAGGCCAGCCGCTTCATGCGCTCGATCTCGGCGTCCACGGCGGCCTTATCCTTGCGAAGAGCCGTCTTGTCCATGCCGCCAAGACCCAATACCCGCTCTCCGTACTTCTTGCGGGCGGCTTCAAACTGATCCCCCCATACCCCAACCTCGATGGGGAACAGAACATTGACGCCGTTATCCAGCCAGGTGGGGATGAGCTTATCCACCACGCCGTCGCAGTCCAGGGATATGATGTCAATGCCGTACTGATGGAGCAGATCGTTTCTCTTCTTATAGTGCTTGCCGCAGAGCTCGTCAAAGATCTCGGGGGAGAGCAACGGGCCGCTTTTGAAGCAGATATCTTCCCAGTAGTGAGCGAAATCGAACTTGGCGCCCGTCTCCAGTACAGCCCTCACGCACTCGTACTGCATATCCGCGAAGGCATCCACCACATCGGCAAACAGATCCTCGTCCTCGTCGTAGATGAGGTAGCTCATACCCACCACCGAGACCATATCACGGATGGAGCCCAACACCGAGCCTACGTGAAAGCCCACGGGGACGTCCCAAGGACGGTGCTCGTTGAAATGACGGAAGGCCTCTACGTTGACCCGCTCGGGGGTAAACTGCATCTTGGGACGGTAGAGGGTCTCAAAGGCTTCCCTGTCCTTGAGGAGGTAGTCATCCTCCGAGGGGATGGAAGTGATGCCGGGCTTGATCCTCTCAATCAGGCCGTTGTGGTTTTGCACGCGTTGGGAACCATCGGGCAATTCCTCCAATACCTTGGTCTCAAAGCCTGGGTACAAGCCGTTGTTGGTCCCAACCACGTGGTTCCAGTTGAAGTCCCAGCCAATGATGCGATCCAGCTCGGCCTCCTTGGCACTGCCGTCGTGGCAGCCCTGCGCCAGCTCATGGGAGATCTTTCCCTGCTCTGCCCACTCGGTCAAAAGCTCGGGCCAATAGTTGAAATGCACCGCAGGCAGACGGTCAACGGGCTTGTAATGCAAAAGATTCATAGCGCGCTCGAGATTGGTCATGGGGATGTTCTCCTTATTTTAATTTATTATAATTTGAGTGATCAGAAAAGTTCTTTATACCCAATTGATGGCTTTTCTGTACTTTTCTGTCCTTGTCGACAGAAAAGTACCAAAAGAGCGCCACGTAAGGGATGCACCCACGGTGCCTCCCTTAAGAAACCTACCACCTGATCTGCACGCCTCTTTCGCCGGGAGGGGCGAAAGAGGCTGATCGTGCATCCATGTCGCGGTTTGACGGAGGGCCGAATTGCCGGCGGAGCGCCGCCAATTCGGTTAGTTGACCGTTTTGGCGCAACCCACAGCTTTCGATGATAGCCCAAGAGCGAGTTGCGCTCAACGGTAAATGTTATTCCCTAGCCAATTGATAGATCAGATCGTACGCAAACTCCAGATCCTCAATGGAGCAATGGTTCTGCACGAAGTGGGTGGTACAGACCAGCCAGCGTTTGCCGCGGAGCTTGCCGAATACTCGGCGGATCTCGGCCTCCAGCTCGTCGCGGGGCATCAGTCCAATGGCGTACTGCACGCAGATCCCGCCCAGGATGGCGAACTTGTCGGCGTATTTCTCCAAGTAGGTATCGTAGGACATGCCTGCGCGCTCCTGCCAGGGATGGACGACGTCCAAACCCAGATCCACCAGACCGTCGGCCACCTTCATGACACAGCCGTCGGAGTGGAGACTGCACAAAGCACCTCTCGCGTGGACGTGATCCACCACCTTCTTGAAGTGAGGATAGATGATCTCCCGCCAAAGCTCGGGACTAAACATGAGATCCTTTTGAGCGCCCCAGTCGTCGGAGATATGGATCATGTCGATGCCCAGATCAATGCAATGATCAGCAAACCTCACCGTCCACTCGGCCTGACGGCGGTAAAGCTCGTTCAGCTCCTCGGGGTAGAGAGCCAGCCACATGAGGTGATTCTCAATGCCGAAAACAGCGTTGAAATTCTCAAAAAAGCCGGGAGTCTGGACATAGCAGAAGCGTCCCCTTGCCTTGTGATGGGCGAGGGCGGCGCGGAGGTTTTCGTAGTCCGCGGGATTGTCGGGGTTCGTGAAAATGGGCTGATCCACCAGAAGATCGGGGGTCAGGTCGTCACTCCCCACGGGGGCGATAGAGTTTATCATCTCCATATCAAAATTGCCGGGGCCACCGAATAGGTGAGCCACGTCAAACTCATACTTATCCTCAAAGGCGGCAACCGAGCCCCAATGGGCGTCGATCTCATTGCCGAGATTGGCGGCCACCCAACCGTAGATAGGCTGGCGGTCGTAGGGCTGACCCAAAATCGCCGCGCGAACGCGTTCGGTACTGTTCATGGTAGTTTATCCTCCCGTTGATGGTTTATTTTTCCAGGATCATGCTGATCCTCTGCTCCAGGGAGTTCGCGTCCAACATGCCTCTAGCAATAGACACCACATACCCATCGGCGTCAATGAAATAGGTTTGAGGAATGGAGGTAATGCGGTAGACGGTCGCGCCCTCGTACTCGGCATCAAAGTACACGGGGAAGGTGTAGCCGCAGGACTCCACGTGGGCTTTGGCCGTCTCCACCGTCTCACGCCCACCGTCGGTGAGGTTGAGCATGACAAAGACCACGTCCTCGCCGTATTTCTTGTAGGCATCCTCAAAATCGGGCATTTCAGCCTTGCAGGGTGGACACCAGCTTGCCCAGAAGTTGAGCACAATAGGCTTGCCTACGAGATCAAACAGCCGCACCTCGTTCCCCTCCTCGTCCAGCATGGTAAAGTCCAGTGCCTTGGTCTTGTTCGGGTCCTCTGCTTCCGGGGTAATCGTTGAGGTCGCGGCTTCGTGCGTCTCCGCACCGCCGTCGTAGGAGGTACACCCGACCGTACTCAAAACAGCGCATGTCAACAGCACGGCGGACAGTATATAGATCAAAATTCTTTTCATTATAAAATCCCTTCAATTGCATATAGAGCGGTTTTCTTGAACACGTTTCTATTATAGCATAGATTTTCCCACTTGTCTATACTTATAAAAAAATTGTTTGCGATTCATATTTCTTCCGATTCCTTAGTGAATGGGAGGCAAAAAAACGGAGCAAACTACGGAATACAGGACGAAAGTCCCCACCGCATGGGGCGGTGGCGGTCACACGACCGATACCATACGAAAGGTTGATTTCTTATGAAATTATATAGAAAATTGATAGCCCTGACCCTGTGTCTGGCTACCCTGTGCGGTGTGCTATCCGCCTGCTCCCGCGGCGGCTCGGATGAGAACGGCACGGGTAGCGGCAACGGCAACACCGGCGGAAGCGGCAACAAAAAGCAGATCACCCTCACGGTATGGGGCGCCCAGGAGGATCAGCAGCTGCTGAAGGAAATGTGCGACGCCTACGCCAAGGAGAATCCCAACAACGACTACAAATTCCAGTTCGGCGTTCTGGGCGAGGGCAACTCCAGCGACAAGATCCTCAATGACGTGGAGGCGGGTCCCGACATCTTCAGCTTTCCCAGCGACCGCATCAACGCCTTCTACGCAGGCGGTGCTCTGGCGCGTATCGGCGGCGATCTGGAAACCCAGGTCAAGGCCAACAATTCGGAGGGTTCGGTGGACGCCGCTACCGTTGAAGTCAATGGTGAAGACCATCTCTACGCCTTCCCCGTAACGGGCGACAACTGTTATTTCCTCTATTATGATAAGAGCGTATTTACCAACCCCGAGGATCTGCAGAGCATGGACAAAATTCTGGACGTGGCCGAGGCCGCAGGCAAGAAGGTACACTTCAAGATCAACGATGACGGCTGGTATCTGGCCTCCTTCTTCTTTGCGGACGAGGATCTGAAATACGACGTGACCTACAACGATCGCATGGTGGAGGAGAAGGTAGAGATCAATTTTGACACCGAGGACGGTCTGGAGGTCATGAAGTCCATCCGCCACTATATCAACCGCGACGGCTTCGTAGCCCAGACCGACGACTCCAAGATCATCGCCGCCTTTACCCCCGATGCAAGCGGCAAGCGGGAGTGCGCCGCCGCCGTCAGCGGCACCTGGAACGCCGCCACCATCAAGCAGCTTTTGGGGGACAATATGGGCGTCTGCATCCTGCCCACCGTCAAGATCGGCGGCGAGGACGTGCGGCTGTCGGGCTTCATGGGCTACAAGCTCATGGGGGTCAACGGCTATAGCAAGAACAAGGGCGAGGCCTCCAAGCTGGCGGCCTTCCTGACCAACGAGGAAAACCAGCTCAAGCGGTTCCGCGACCGTGGATTCGGCCCTACCAACAAGAAGGTTGCCGCTATGCCCGAGGTCATGGATGATCCCGTGATCTCCGCCGTTTTGGAGCAGGCCGCCTATAACCGCTCCCAAAAGAACGTCCCCTCCGCCTTCTGGACCCCCATGGCCAGCCTCATCACCCCCCTCGTCACCGCCAAGGCCGAGGGTAAGACCATCACCGACGAGCAGCTCCAAGGATATCTGGATGCCCTCTGTAATCAGATAAGGAAATGAGATAAATTGGGGTTTATCGAGGGGGCTTTGCCCCCTCGACCCCCACTTAAACCCTTCTTGA
>JAZSBH010000016.1:0-33301 GCA_045602325.1 Eubacteriales bacterium
TATGCTTCTACTGCTTGCTTTCTGAGTTCTACACTATATTTCTTGTTCTTCGGTGATTTTCTTTGCATAAAATAACCCCCTTAAAGTAGTCTTGAAAACTTTTTGTTTTTTCAAGTGTCTACTCTAAGGGGATTATATCAAAATCCGGCGGGGGATATTTGGGTTTATATGAGTTCAAAACGACACCAGAGCAAATTGTGATCCGATCGATCGCTGTCGATCATGCCCTGCTCCACAGGAGTCAGGCATGCCTCGCGGTATACGATGTTGTCAATGGCCGACGGCTTGGTACGGAAGGTTTTAAAGGGATGGGAGTCGTTATTGACGAGGGCATAACCCCGGTTTTGCAAGGGAGAAAAGACGGTAAAATCCTCGGTATTGAAGTCGCCTGTGAGAACGGCGGGAATATCCGCGGTGATGTGCGTCCCCATCCAGACGGCAAGCTGAGTAAGCTGGATATTCTGTTGCTCGCCGGACTCATGGGTCAAGTGCGTGTTCAAAAAGCAGAAGGGAGTGCCGTCGTCCAGAGCAACCGTAACACAGCCGAAGGAGCGGGGCTCATAGCTACCTGAATCCAAGGGCTGTCTCTCGTAAGAGGTAATGGGAAAGCGAGAGAGGATCGACGTACCGTACTGTCCGCCGTCAAAGTCCATGGC
The DNA here is from genome assembly GCA_045602325.1 of Eubacteriales bacterium. Lineage (GTDB taxonomy): Bacteria > Bacillota > Clostridia > Oscillospirales > CAG-272 > CAMEON01. The sequence continues at coordinate 657 of JAZSBH010000016.1, forward strand.
GGGAACAAAGAAAGCGTGGGGGAGTCCGGTGGCTTGAGAAAGCCCCGTGACGGTATCCAGTCCGCCGATGCGGCTCGTATGCATGTCGATTTCTTGTAATCCGACGATATCCGCTCCCGATTGGGCAATGACCTCGGCGAGCTTGCTCCAGTCACAGTTTACTTCATGACCGTGGAGGATGTTATAAGTAGCAATGGTAATTTTTTTCATGTTCCTTTTGTTTGAGCGGGGGATTGCCCCCGCTTTTCTGTGTTTTAGTTTTTCATATCACGGTCGAGAACGTCGAATGTGACACCGCCCACGTGGGCTTTGCTGAGGCGATAGGCTTTACTGCCGTGATAGTAGGTGAATCCGGCCTTTTCGGTCTGGAGCGTGCCGTACAGATTCTCAACCGTAATGTTGTCCATGGATCCGTCGCCGTCTTCGTTATGGAAGGTGATCACGATCTCCAATCCACTCTCGTAAAGCTGGTTAGAGAGGACGTAACGATAGGGAGTCAGGGTATCCGTCAGCTCATAGGTAGTGGAGGAATCCTCAACAAGACAACCCTTATGATAAACCTCGATGGTAACCCAGGCCTTGGTGTCACCGGCCTTGGCGGCGGCAAAGGTGATCTCCACCTGGTCGGCATTCTTGATAGCGTCCTGGGCACCCGTGGAGAAGCGGTTCTTGGTTCCCTCCACAGGCGTATTCAGCACATCAATGGCGGTAACTGCCTGCTTGGTGTGGAAGGGGACCAAGTATACGGTTCCTTCCCACTTACCTGCAGCGTCAATGGACTTCAGCAGTCCCGTGCTCTCGCTGTCCGCGCCTGCGCCGATCTGAACGATGCTGTACTGCTTGTCGCCGTTCGACACGCCGATAGCCCCCGTCGTGCCGCCGGTGTAGCCGGGACGAGGCTCGTTGTCAGCCATGAGCATTTCAATGGCTTCCTTCTCGGCATTGGCCTGGGCGTCATTGAAGGTAATATGATGAACCATGCGCAGACCATGATTCCACAGCAGTTTTAGCTGATCATACGCGCCCTTTTTGGTCTCGTAGAGAGAGCCGTACTCACCCAGGGTAATGTTGCTGTGACCCATATTGTGGGCATTGACCAGGAAGTTGCTCTTGCGGTTGAGGTTGCCGTAACGGGTACCGCCGTAGGCCGTACCGCAGGTCAGAACCACATCCACGGGGGTCAAACGGGTATGGGCTTCGCCCAGGAAGCCGCCGACGGCTTCGCCCTCGGGGATCTGGTGTGCCGAGATGGACTCGGGAGGATAGCCTGCGAGAAGTGCCTCACGGTAGGCCTCCATGATACGCTTGGAAACGATGTAACGGTTGTACATGGACCACTCGGTGAAGTAGTCACCCGAGTAAGCATCCCATGCACCCCGACCGCTATCGCGGGGGGCATCGATGGAAGCGCGGTCGGTGAAGGAGGTACCGAACAGGGCATTGATCTTCTCCAAGCTCTCGTAGCGGTCAAGCAGATAAGCGCGGAAGCCCTCGATCATGTAGGGGTTGTAGTCACCCACAGAGCCGGCAACATCGATCTCATGCTCGTGAACGGGGGAGACACCCACCAAGTGCTCGGGGTTAGCACCCTCACCGCGGAAGGCAGGGGCGGTGGTCTGGAGGAAGGAACGCAGGGGATATAGGCGGAACTTGGCCAGATCCAGAATGCCGTCGGCGTAGGTGCCTACGTAGAAAGTAGAACCTAACTCGTTGTAGTCCATATATTCACCGGCTTTACCAATGGAAACATACTTTTGTACACCGTCAATGGGATCCACGTAGGAAGCCAGCTTGCCTGTATGGGGGATCTTGTTCCAGCGATGGGTGAAGCAGGGCTCCAGGAAGAGGTATTCGGTGGCCAGGCGGTTGGCATAATCGTTTCTTGCTCCGTGAGCATACTGCTCGAACAGAGCCGAGTCAAAGAGGGCGTCCACGTCCGCGGGGGTCGCGCAAGAATTCAGGGCGCTGAGGACACCGTTATCCAGGTCCGTGCGAATGTGGAGGAAGGAACCTTGGGAGACATATTTATCGTCGTTATAACCATCCGTATAGTAGGCCGAGAAGAAGCGGTTCTCGCGGAAGCCCACGTCCAAGAGCTTGCCGTCGGTGGCATCAGCGTCGTAGACGGTCAGGTAGGACAGAACTTCCTCTCCCTCGCGGGCGGGGAGGCTGACGATGTACTTCTGGCCAAGGATATTGGATGCGCTCACGCCGGTGGCATCGGCGGGAAGCGTGACACCTGCATTGGCGAATTCAGCCTTCTGGGCGTTGCCCTCGTAAACGGCCTGTACGGAATGGAAGTACAGGATCACAGAATCGATGCCGTCACAGTACCGCACAGAAAGGGAAACGGGGATATTTGTTTTCTCACCCGTAAGAGCAAAGGAGCAGTCCAGCGTGTGGGTAGAGATCACCGAGCCGTCGGAAAGGGAGATGATGGCATAGGTAAGCTCGCCCTTATCATTGGTTGCTTGCGAAGCGACCAGCAGAACCTCTTCATTCCTGCTTGCGGCAAAATGCCCCGTCAGGATGGTATGAGGGCCGGGGATGACGTCGCGGAGGTTGATCGTCATACGGATGACACCGAAGGTATCGAACACACGGATATCCCCGTTCTTTTCGTCATGAGCGGCAAAGGGGGCGGTGGCGATGAGGGTCTCGTCACCCACCCGTGCGGCGGCTACCTGGACACCGCCCTTGACTGATGCGTCAAAGGCCAAAAACTGGGTGATGCAGGTCTGCTGGTTGTTGAACACGCGGACGGTGGTGAAATTATCGGCGTGCTTCCCTTCGCCTGCCACCAGCGCAGGGCCTACGGTAAGACCGTTGGATTGACCCATCTGGGCGTAGTAGATGGAGGTCTGGATGCCCAGATTGAGATCGGGAGCGGTATAGAAGATGGTATTGTTGGTATCGTTGGAAATGCGGGAGGGGAGATCAATAAAGGCATTGACGATCTCGGACTGGGCGGCGTCGGTCATGTAGAGGTACATGGCCTCGTAGGTGTAAAGATCATCATAGGTATGCAGGGGCTCATTTCCCTCGTAGAACAGCACCAGCTTGTGATCGTAGACCGCCACACCCATCCCCAGAGCGTTGGCGATCTCCTCGGGAGTAGAGCCCGTCAGATCCGACTTACCCACGAGAGCCCCCAGCTTGGCGGCATCCAGGGTCACGGTACCATCGGGGTTCATGGTGACGACACCGTCACCGCCGGCCTTCAGCTCACCGTTGGCGTAGTACTTTTTCCCGCCTGCGGTGACCGCGTAGGTCTTGCGGCTACCCAGCACCTCCTTGATGCGGTTGGCGGTGGCGTACTTCTCATAATTCGGAAGCTCGGAGGCGGGGAATTTGACCGAGGAAACCGTGGGGGTGGTCTCAGCTTCGGTCTCGGGCTCGGTCTCTCCGCTTGCAGCGGGAATGGTCTCGATGGTATCGGGGAGGGAGTCGGACTCCTTGGGCGTGTCCCCCGACTTACAAGAAGCGGCTGTCAGCAGCAGGAGCATCAGAAGGATTGCGATAACCAAACGTGTCAGATTGAGTTTTTTCATGGCGTTCTTCCTTTCATGTAGGATGGGCTTCAACGGAGTTTGTTCAGGTACGCGAGGGTATCGAAGGGCTCGAGAGGGGTGTCGCTTTTGAGGTACAGGGGATGGTGGGGATGACCTTTTACCGAAATGGGACCCGCATGATACCAGACGGCACCTGCGCGGTTTCCCAGCTCGGTCATTTCGCGGACACAATCCGCAAGATAGGGGCGTTTTTCAATGATAGCCCCCCAGGCCGCCCAGACAGCGGGCTTCTCTCCCGCGATGGACAGGAGGTATTCGAAGGCCTTCATGTTCTCGGCGTGGAGCCATTCGTTGCGCTCTCGCTCCATATCGTCGGGGCGGGTGGCGCGCTGGGCGTAGACATTGAACATGAGGAAGGAGTCGTAGCCGTTGGCGAGAGCGATGCGCTGGGCGGATTTGAGGGTGGGGTCGAGGTTATTGGGGGCGGCGGTGGAAGGGTTTATACCCACGCAGATCACGGGCTTCTTCCCTCTCGTGCCCAGTATGTATCGGTACTCGTCGTAGCGGTTGGGGACGTAGAGCCAGTCGGACACCTCGTAATCGGGGTGGGGATTCAGGGCTTCGGTGAGGGCGTCCTCAAAGGGGAGGACATCAATGTAGGTTGTGGGAGAGGTGGGGATGTGCATATTGTTCCTCCTTCAGAATTGCATGGTCATCTGATCCGTCTCGTTCACTCCGTCCAGCACGTGATTCTGGCGGAGAATATCCACCACGGCACGGGTGAGCTTGGCGCGGGTCTGGAGGTCTTCGATGGAAAAGAAGGGTTCCTGATCGCGGGCGGCGACGATGTTGGCGGCCGCGTTCTCGCCGAGGCCGGCGAGGGAGGCAAAGGGCAGGCGGATCTTGCCGTTCTCAGGCACGTACTCGTCGGCGGTGGATTTTTCCAGATCTACGGGTAAGAAGCCGATGCCGCGGGCGTAGGCCTCGTTGACCAGCTGAAGAACGGGAAGGCTCTGGGTCTCCTTGGGGGAGGCTTCATTCTTCTGGGAGCGGGTTTCAATGTCCTTGATATAGTCGGCAACCGCTTTCTTCCCTCTCATGACCAGCGCGCCGTCAAAGCCCAGGGGCTGAACCGTGAACATGGCGCAATAGAAGGCCAGAGGAATGTGTACCTTATACCACCCCAGACGGATGGCTGACATATCGTAGGCGGCGGCGTGAGCCTTGGGGAACATATACTTGATCTTCTTACAGGAGGCAATATACCAGTCCGGAACGTTGGCCTCCCGCATCTCGGCTTCAAATTCGGGGGTCAGTCCCTTGCCCTTGCGTACCATCTCCATGATCTTGAAGGCGTGGGATTTCTCCACACCGTAGCGAATAAGGGCGAGCATGATGTCGTCTCTCGTACCGATAACCTCCGAGATGGTACAGGTCTTGTTGGCGATGAGCTCCTGGGCGTTGTTCGTCCACACGTCGGTACCGTGGGAGAGCCCCGAGATCTGCAGCAGATCCGAGAAGGTCTGGGGTTTACATTCCTCCAGCATCTTGATGACGAAGCGAGTGCCCAGCTCGGGGAGGCCCAGAGTGCCGAGGGGACAGCCGATCTCCTCGGGGGATGCTCCCAGAGGCTTGGTACCCAAAAACAGCTCGTAGATGGAACGGTCGTTCATAGGCACATCCAGCACCGAGGTGTTGGAGTATTTTTCCAGATACTTATACTTAGTCGGCATATCGTGTCCCAGCTCGTCCAGCTTCAGGAGGGTATCGTGGAGATACTCAAAGGTGAAGTGGGTGGTAACGATATCCGAGTTGGGATCGTCGGCGGGGTGCTGGACGGGACAGAAGTCATAGATCTCCAAATGCTTGGGGACAACCACGATACCGCCGGGATGCTGACCCGTGGTACGCTTAACGCCCACGCAGTGGGCGGTCAGACGGTTGGCCTCGGCACGGTTGACGCTGATCTTCTTGTCCTCCAGATACTTCATGACGAAGCCGTAGGCAGTCTTATCCGCCAGAGCACCGATGGTACCGGCACGGAAGACGTTCTCGGCGCCGAAGAGTTCTTCGGTGTATTTATGAACTTTACCCTGGACTTCTCCCGAGAAGTTCAGGTCGATATCGGGAGATTTATCGCCGTAGAAGCCCAGGAAGGTCTCAAAGGGGATATCGTGACCGTCGTAGTTGAGCTTGCGGCCGCAGTTGGGGCAGATCTTATCGGGAAGGTCAAAGCCCGAAAAGACCTTCAGCTCCTTGGCGGTCTCAAAGTCGGAATATTTGCAATCAGGGCACCAATAGTGGGGCGGTAGGGGGTTGACCTCCGAGATGCCCGCCAGATTGGCGACCACAGATGATCCTACGGAACCTCTGGAGCCCACCAGATAGCCTTGGGATTCGGAATAGGCCACCAGCTTCTGGGCGATCATATAGAGCACCGCAAAGCCGTTCTTGATGATGGAGGGCAGTTCCCTCTCCAATCTATCTCTGACGATCTCGGGCAGGGGGTCACCATAGCGGGATTTGGCGGTCTCGTAGCAAATACGCTCCAGATCCTCGTCCGCGCCGTCCATGTGGGGGTTAAACGTGCCCTTGGGGAAAGGACGGACGTCGGGTTCGATCATATCCGCGATCATAGTGGTGTTGGTCACCACCACTTCAAAGGCCTTTTCCTCACCGAGATAAGAGAATTCCTCCAGCATTTCCTCGGTGGTGCGGAGGTAGAGGCCGCTGTCCTTGTCGAAATCCTTGAACTTCATGCCCGCCTGCAGGATCTTGCGGTAGACATCGTCCTCGGGGTTGAGGAAGTGTGCGTCACAGGTGGCCACTACAGGCTTGCCGTACTGCTCACCCAGGGCGACCACGCGGCGGTTGAGGTTACGAAGCTCCTCCTCGTCCTTGAATTTTCCCTCTTCAATCAGGAAACGGTTGTTACAGATGGGCTGGATCTCCAGATAGTCGTAGAACTTGACGATCTCGGCAATATCCGCGTCTGGGCGGTTGTCGATGATGGCCCGCATGAGCTCACCCGCCTCGCAGGCAGAACCCACCAGCAGACCTTCCCTGTGCTTTTCCAGCTCGGTCTTGGGAATGCGGGGGTTGCGGCGATAGTATTTCAGGTAACTGTAAGAAACCAACTTGTAGAGGTTCTTCAGACCCGTGGCATTCTTGACCAGAAGCACCTGGTGGTAGGGGCGGAGCTTTAAGGGGTCGGTCTTCTCGGCCATCTCGCTGACCAATTTGTCGTAGGTACGGATATCCTGCTCGTCCAGGTCGCGGAGCATACAGAAGTAGATCTCAGCCAGCATGGCGGCATCGTCACAGGCGCGGTGGTGGTTGAAGTCGCCCAACTTGTAGTGCCCCGCCACGGTGTCCAGCTTATGGTTTTTCAGGTCGGGGAGCAGGAATCGGGCAAGAGCGAGGGTGTCCAGATAGGGGTTTTGGAATTCTTGCCCGTTCCGCACAGCAGCGGCACGAATGAAGCCGGTATCGAAATCGGCGTTGTGGGCGATAAGCAGGACCTCGCCGCCCGTGTCCTCCCGTTTGGCAACGAATCGGAAGAACTCACGGAGGGCTTGATCCTCGCTCGGTGCGTCCTTGACCATCTCGTCGGTGATACCCGTGAGCTTCACGATCTCCTCGGGGATGGGTTGCTCGGGGTTGACGAAGGTGTTGAAGGTGTCCAGAACCTTGCCGTCCTTGATCTTGACCGCACCAATCTCGGTGATGCGGCAGTTCTGTACCGAAAGACCCGTGGTCTCAATATCGAATACCACCGCTTCCCCGTTCATGTAGCCGGGGCATTCGCCGTAGAGGGCGGAGGCGGTGTTGTTGACGAAGTAAGCCTCCATGCCCCAAATGACCTTCTGACCGATCTTTTCGGCGGTCAGCATGGCGTCCTGGTAGGCCTGGACGTTGCCGTGGTCGGTGATGGCGATGGCGGAGTGCCCCCACTTGCTCGCCTGCTTGACCAGATCCGAGGGGGGGATGATGGCGTCCATGGAGGACATCTGGGTATGTACGTGGAGCTCCACCCGCTTCTTTTCGGCGTTGTCCTTACGGGAGGCACGGCTGATCTTGGCGATGGCGTTGTGGTAGAACAAAAGGTCGGGACCCTCGGTGCGGTCTCGGCGCATTTCCCGCTTGCAGTAGCCGCGGATGGCCAGCACGGCGCCGTTGGAGACCACCGCCGAAATGGCGCTCGCATCCTCCGGGAGCAGGCCGTTGGCACGGACCTCAATGGAAGCGGAGTTATCGGTAAGGTCAAAGGTAATATTGAATTTATCCCCCTGACGGGTGGGCTCCTTGGTAAAGCCAAAGACCTCGCCCAGGATCACCACATTCCGCATAGGCTTATCAATGGCAGAGAGGGGGGTGGGGATAATATCGAATTCCCCGCCGACGGCGTATTCGGGGGAGGAAATATCAAAGTCCATGAAGCCGATCCGTACCCGCCCATCCTTGACTACCGGGGTATGGACGGCACCCGAATTCTCATCAAAGAGGGACTGGACACGAGGCAAGATCTCCTCGGGCTCGGCGGCAGGCTTACTTGCCCCACTATAGCCGCCCTGGGCTTCGGCGGCACGGCGCTCGGCAACCGATTGGGAATAGTTGCGATCGGCCTCGGCGATCTGCTTGTCCATGGCCGCCAGCCGCTCGATCTGACGCTCCGAAAGCATATCCTCCTGAATATCCTCGGAGTTCTCAACGGTCACGTGAATATCCAGGCCGAACTCGCTTTTGAGAATACGGGACATGATATCAGGGGTATGGGCGTTGGTGAGAAGCATGACCCCCTCGCAGATGAAGGGAATCTCAATACGGAGAGTATTCCCCTCCAGAAAATGGCGGTATGTACGGAAAAATCCCCGTGCGACAACGCCGACACGCTCGGTCTCCTTCAGGAGCTCGGGAATGTAGTCGGCGGTGAACAGCTCGGTGGGATAGTGCGGGAGGAATTTAACATAATTCAACTGATACGCCTCGGCGATCTCGGCTTCCATGCGGTAGAGCTCGTCCTTTTCCACGAGGCGCGGAAAATCCACCTCCATCTGGAGGGCGCGGTTCTCCTTATCGGCACGGACAACGGGATTCTGTGCCTGCTCCAGGATGGCACGGGCGGCGGTATCGGGGGTGTAGCGGTTCAAAATTTCCAGTACGGTTTTCATAGTATTGTCTCTCTTTCGTTTTTGCGGGGGGTGTCATCCCGCGGTTTTTGTGTTAAAGATTTGTGGGTGCGGGTGTGAAGCCCGCTTTTTGGTGGAACTGTGCCGACAGGTCAGTAACTTATGCTTGCACATGCTTCATTTCATTCAATTTCGAAATCAACGTAGGAATGACAGCATCCTCGGGGATCTTGCCGAGGATCTCGCCCTTGGAAAAGAGCATGGCTTCCCCCTTCCCTCCCGCAATACCGATGTCAGCTTCCCGGGCTTCCCCGGGGCCGTTGACGATACAGCCCATGAGGGCAACCTTGACGGGGAGGTTGTCCAGCCCCTCGGCCTTGACAGCTGCTTCGAAACGGCTATGTAGGTCGATCAAGTCGATCTTGGTGCGTCCGCAGGTGGGACAGGAGATGATTTGCAGCCCACACTGTCCCTCGATGCCGACGGCTTTGATGATCTTTCTCGCGGCGTCGATCTCTTTCACGGGATCGGCGGTCAGGGAAACGCGGAAGGTATCACCGATGCCCTCACAAAGAAGAGAACCGATGCCGACGGCGGACTTGACCAGTCCCATTTCAGCGCCTCCCGCCTCGGTCACACCCAGGTGGAGAGGGTAGGGACACTTCTGCGCCAACAGGCGGTTGGCGGCAATCATATCGGGGACGGTGGAGGCCTTGATGGAAATAACGATGTTGGTATAATCGTACTTTTCCAGGAGGGCGGCGTGATAGAGCCCGCTCTCACAGAGAGCCTCGGGGGTGGGAGCGCCGTGCTTCTGCAGAATGTGCTTTTCCAGAGAGCCGCTGTTGACCCCGATGCGAATGGGAATATTCCTTGCTTTGCAGGCATCCACCACCGCTTTGACGCGATCATCGTCTCCGATGTTTCCGGGATTGATGCGGATCTTGTCAACCCCATATTCAGCGCATTTCAGAGCCACTTTATAGTCAAAGTGGATATCCGCCACGATGGGGGTGGTGATTCCCTGCTCCTTGATGGCACGCACGGTTTCGGCGGCTTCTTGATCGGGAACGGTAATGCGAACAATATCGCATCCCGCCGATGCCAGGGCCTTGATCTGGTCGATGGTCGCCTCCACGTCATGAGTGTCGGTGTTGGTCATGGATTGGATGGCGATGGGATTCCGGCCGCCAATGGTGACCTTGCCGATCCTGACCTCGGGGGTCACTCGGCGAATGGCGTTATAGTTCATGGGATAACCTCGCTATTGTCGAATTCTTGGTCAGAAAAGCATGAACACGTCTTTGAAGGCAATGATGACCATGAGCCCCAAGAGCAGCATCATACCCATACCGTGTACCGTGGCTTCAAACTTTTCGTTGATCGGCTTACCGAAACGGAGCACCTCCACGAAACGGAAAAACAGGCGACCGCCGTCCAGAGCGGGCAGGGGGAGCAGGTTCATCACACCCAGGTTCATGGCGATGATGGCGAACAGGTAAAGGATATTCCACCCTGCCATAGGCTGGGAGGCTACATCCTGCACCGCCGAGGTCATACCGATGGGACCCGACAGATCGGTGAAGCCGAAGCGTCCCGAGACCATACCGCCAATGGAGTCAAAGACCATTTTGATGGAGGAGATGCCACGCCAGAAGGAGGTTTTCAGGACGTTCCCCACCGTAGTTTCGGCGGCCAGCACGCTGAAGTCCATGCCTCCCAGCAATATCCCCTGCTCCTCTCCTGTGGGGAATCGCACGTCGGGAATGAGAACCGTTTGTCCCTCTCTCTCAACCACCACGTCCACAGGCTTATAGGCGTTGAACATGATCTCATAGGACAGGTCGTAGCCGGTATGCACCTTGACTCCGTCAATGCTGACAATGCGGTCGCCCAGCTCAAGTCCCGAGACGTAACTGGGCGCACCCGTGGCAAACTCCCCCACCACGGTGGAGGGGAGCTTGTAGCCCGCAAGGGTCATGCCCGTGGTGAGCACCAGCATAGCCAGAAAGCCCGTAAGGACGTTCATGCTTGCCCCCGCTACCAGGATGAGAATGCGTTGCCAGACGTTCTTTTTGTTGAAGGCGTTGGGATCGTCCTCCTCGCCCTCCTTGGTCTCGTCCTCGCCCGCCATGGAAACGTATCCGCCGACGGGAAAAAGGCGGAAGGAATACTGGATGCCCGTCTTTTTGGACGTAAAGCCCGCCAGACGCTTACCCATACCGATGGAAAATTCGTAGATGGTGACGTGGCAGGCGCGGGCGGTGAGATAATGCCCCAGCTCATGGACAAAGACCAGAACTCCCATGAGCAGGACGGTCACAAGCAAATAAAACAGGAAACTGAAAACAGCCATCATAGGATGGAAATACCTCCGGGAGATAACAGATAAAATGGTAAGGGGTTACAAAAGCCGATGAGCCGCCTCGCGGGCAAGGGTGTCTGCCTCCATGAGCTGCTCAAAGGTATGCCAAGAAGAGACATGACGCAGATCCTCCACTACGCGGGTAACCAGCTCGGAGATCTCGCAGAAGCGCACAGTCTCCTGCAGGAATGCGGCCACGATCACCTCGTTGGCAGCGTTGAGGACACAGGGCAGAGCACCGCCGGCGGCGATACACTCCCCGGCCAAGGCCAAAAGGGGGAACACGGTCGTGTCGGGTCTGCCAAAGGTAAGGTTCCCCAGGGCAAACAGATCCGCCTCGGGCAAGGTGCTCCCCGACGGGAGGCGACGGGGGTGGGTGAGGGCGTACTGGACACAGTGGCGCATATCCGGTACCGACATCTGGGCAATGATGCTATGATCAATATATTCCACCATGGAATGGATCATGCTCTCTCTGTGCACAATGACCTCCACTTGCTTGGGGCTGACACCGAACAGATGGACGGCTTCAATGACCTCAAAGCCCTTATTCATAAGGGTGGCGGAGTCTACGGTGATCTTGGCCCCCATCTTCCAGGTGGGGTGGTTGAGGGTCATGGCCTTGGTGACGGTCTCCAGCTGCTCCTTGGTGTAGCCGTAGAAGGGGCCGCCCGAGGCAGTGAGAAGGATCTTTTTGATCTCCTCCTGCCGTCCCGCACGAAGGCACTGGAAAATGGCACAATGCTCGCTGTCCACGGGGAGGATGGTGGTTCCCTTCTCCTTTGCCAGGGACATGACCAGCTCGCCGCCTACCACAAGAGATTCTTTGTTGGCCAAGGCTAATTTGTGCCCGGCCTTGAGGGTCTCCAGGGTAGGAAGGAGTCCCGCCTCGCCCAGAATGGAGTTCTCCACGGTGAGGCCGAGAGGATTCTCTGTGCGGACGGTATGGAGCATTTCAGTAATCCCCTCAAAGCCCGAAAGCACCCTTGTGCCGGTATCTGCCACGCGGGTAGCAAGATCAGCCGCGGCAGACTCGTCGGTCAGCACAGCAAAGTCGGGATGAAATTCCCGGATCTGCGCCTCCATGGCGGAAACGCTTTTGTAGGCGGTCACGCCGCGGACAGTGATGCCGTGGGCGCGGGCGATGTCCAGGGCTTGCTCACCGACCGATCCGGTGGATCCAAGGACTATGAGATCCGGATATTGATTTAGCAAATTCTGATTCACGATAAAACCTCTTTAGTGAATTGTTGCGCCCATGAAGACCGCCAGAATAACGGCAACGGCAATGACCGAGTCAAAGCGATCCAGAAATCCGCCGTGACCGGGGAGGATCTTGCCGTAGTCCTTGATGCCGTAGTGGCGCTTGATGAGGGACATGGTGAGGTCACCCACCATGGATACCACGGCTGTCACCAGACCGATGACGGCCATAAGCCAGAGGGGCAGGGTCTTGCCTCCGTCTGCAACCCACAGGCTGTTGTAAACCAAGGAGAAAGCGATGAAGGCCAGTATGCAGAAGAACACACCACCGATGGCGCCCTCCACCGTCTTCTTGGGGCTGACATCGGGGATGAGCTTATGCTTACCGAAGAGCATACCCGTAAAGTAGGCAAAGGTATCGGGCACCCAGGCACCGATGAAGGTCAGGAGATACAAGTATTTCCCTCCCTCATGGAAGTCATGCAGATAGACCATGGCAGAAAAGCCTGCAATGATGTAGATGGCGGTCATGAGCGCGGTAGAAGACTCGGTCACCGTCAGCTTTCCCTTGGAGAAGGTGGTCACAGCCAGCACGTAGAGCAGGAGAACCAGAACCACGGCGGGAACAGCGGTCATCACAGTCTCGATGCCAAGGAGGCGCAGACAGATGGGAGTTGCAACAGCCACCAGGCACAGGGGAATGGTCATCGTCAACTTTTTATGTAGCCCTACGCAGTGGATCATCTCGAAAACCGAGACGACGGAACAGAACGCCATGACAATGGGAAAGGCTATGGTGTCGGAGAAGATGAGGAACGGCAAAAAGAGAATAAACGCGATAACACCGGTCAAAATTCTTGTGCGCATGACGGTACTTCCTTTATGTTTCTTGATATGGGAAACGCATAGGGGTCAAAGACCTCCGTAGCGGCGTTTGCGGGAATAAAAGTCGCGGACCATATCGTCCACGTCGGCAGGGGTAAGGTCAGGCCAGAGCTTATCGGTAAAGTACAGCTCGGCGTAGGCGGCCTGCCAGAGCAGGAAATTGGAAATGCGGAGATCTCCGCCCGTGCGGACGATCATATCGGGATCGCCGCTCTCCCTTGTGTAGAGGGCGCGGGAAATATCCCCCTCGGTGACCGATGTCTTTCCTTCGGCGGCGAGGGTGTTGAAGGCATGAACCAGCTCGGCACGGCCTCCGTAGTTGAGCGCGATGTTAATAATGCAATCGGAATGAGGATTGAGGGACTCGGCATAGACGATCTTTTCCTGCAAAGCTGGGGGGAGCACCGAGGTGTCTCCGATGAAGCGGATGCGGTTGCTGTATTTCTCATGATCCCGCATAAGCTCGTCCAGAAAGGCACCCAACAAATTCATGATGGCATCCACCTCGTGCTTGGGGCGTTTCCAGTTCTCGGTGGAAAAGGCGTAGACCGTCACGGCCTTAAATCCGATCTCGTGGCAGTAAGAGCAGATCTTACGAAAGGTCTCGGCGCCTGCCTTGTGGCCATACTCGCGAGGCATACCCCGCTTTTTCGCCCAGCGGCCGTTGCCGTCCATGATGAAGGCGATATGGCGGAAGTTTTCGTCGGGCTTGGGGGTATCGGGGGTGTTCTTGCGATCTTTTTCGAAAAGCGGCATAGTGCTTCCCTTTCTATGTTTATGCGTGAAGGGACGGGCTTTTTCGCCCGCCCCTTGCGCGTTACGTATTCGTGTCTCGCTCTGTTGCGATCAGATCGCCATGAGCTCCTTCTCCTTGGCGGCGGTGAGGGTATCCACCTGCTTGACGAACTTATCGGTCACGTCCTGGATGGCCTTCTCGGCGTCCTTGACCTCGTCCTCGGTCATGATGCTGTCCTTCTTGGCCTTCTTGACCTCGTCCATGGCGTCGCGACGGATGTTACGAACGGCCACCTTGGCCTCCTCGCCCATGCCCTTGACCTGCTTGGCAAGAGCCTTACGGCGCTCCTCGGTGAGCTGAGGGAATACCAGACGGAGGACGGTACCGTCGTTCTGGGGGTTAATGCCCACGTCGGACATCTGGATGGCCTTCTCCATGGCCTTCAGGGTGGACTTATCATAGGGGGTAATGACCAGGGTACGGGCATCGGACACAGAAATAGCGGCCATATCCTTGATGGGGGTAGCAGCGCCGTAGTAGTCGAAGGTGACGCGGTTGAGGACGCCTGCGTTTGCTTGGCTTGCGCGGACGTCGGCGAGGTTGTTCTCATAGGCGGCAATGGCCTTCTGCATTCTGGATTCAAGGGCTTTGGAATCGTACTTCATGGTTTTTGTTCCTTTCTGTATGTTGGATTATGATTATTTAGTTATGCATCCGCGTGCCTACGGGCTCACCCATGACGGCACGGTAGATGTTTTCGGGATCGGCCAGACCGAAGCCGTAGGATTCGATGTCATTATCCTGGCAGAAGATGACGGCGGACATATCGAAGGCGCGGAGGTTCTTTTCGATGATCTCGGCGTAGGTCACGTCGTAGATGGGGGTGGCGGTGGGATCCTTCTTGGGGTCAGCGGTGTAGATGTAGTCAATATTCTTGGCCATAAGGATAGCATCCGCTCCGATCTCAGCGGCACGAAGCGCGGCACCCGTATCGGTGGAGAAGTAGGGCGAACCCGTACCCCCCGCGAAGATCACGATCTTCCCTTCCTTCAAGAGGCGGTCAGCGTGTCTGGTGGTGTAGTGGTCGGCGTAGGTATCCATCTCGGCGGCAGACATGACCACGGTGTCCATGCCGTTCCGGATAAAGGCATCCGACAGGGCAATGGCGTTCATGGTGGTGGCCAGCATGCCCATGTGATCGGCACGGGTACGCTGCATCTTGACCGAGCCGGTCACGCCTCTCCAGATGTTGCCGGCACCCACGATGATGCCGATCTCAACCCCGGCGGCCAGGCACTTCTTCAGCACGGCGGCCACTTGGTCGATAAAGGCGAAGTCCAAAATGCTGTCTTTCTGCCCGTTGGCCAGGGCTTCGCCGGATAGTTTGAGGAGAATTCTGTGATATTTCGGTTGCTGATTCATAGTGAAAATCACCTCGTCCATATAGATTCATAATATTATACTATAAATCTTAAGAAATGTATACACTTTTTTTGTGAACATTCCGCTTTTTTTACATTTTTTCAGTCTTTTATGACACAACGGTGAAATTCACGTCAAAGGCATGGATACCGCACTTGACGGTGACCTTCCCCATACCGATCTTGCCCGTGGGAAGAACGTTGCCGTCGGGACGGATCTCAAACAACTCAGGGGAGTGGTTCTCATAGGTCACGCCGTCGTCGCCGCAGACCTCAAACCAAGAGCAATCCGCATAGGTGGCCAGACCGCGGATCTGCTTCATCTCCCGCTTGGCGAGGGAGGCTGTATATTCGGTGATGAGGGGGATGAAGGACACGACCTCCTTTTCGGGGTGGGGCTTCCAGTCGGGGTCGACATGAGGGCGGGCATTGTCCACATAGGCGAGAAACTCGGCAAACAGGCCGTTACAGGAAGCGCGGACGTAGGTGTAGCCCTCGGAGAGGCCGGTGGCCTTGCCGTTTTCGATGGAGAGGATGGCGGGATCGTAGCCGTAGTAGGTGACCTCTCCCTCAACGGGGCGCATGGCGTAGGTGACGTCGCCCGTCATCATGGGGATCTCAACCGTCTCACCAACGCGGAGGCGACGGAAATGGGGCTTTGCCATGTAGAGCATAGAGGGTTTGAATTCGGTAGGATCGTCCAGCTTTTCGATTTCGCGGTGAATATTCTCCAGGGCGGATTCGTCGTAGAAGTCGGCCTCCATGGCCTCGAAGGAGTAGTCGTGGATGCGGGTGCCCCAGCAGCCCCACTGGTTGCCGTAAGCGTAAGCCAGAAGCATCGTATCTCCCGACTTGATGTGGTGCTGGGCATCGCCCGAAATGCCGCAGTTATGGCACATCCAGCCCGTGTTGACCTTGATACTATTGACACGGTCGAAGCGCAGGCCATCGTCCGACTCGTAGACCGCCAACATACTGTCTGCCGAGAAGCGTTTGTCCGTGGAGAGGGCGATGAACTTCTTCAGATCCTCGCAATAGACAACATCGTAGGAATCGTTTCCGCCGCCCGTGCGCTTGGATGCCATGCCGTGGTAAGTGAGCTTGCCCGGCCAGTTCTCATCGGTGATATCAGCGGTAGCCACGCGGGTCTCGCCGATAGGCTTTCCGTCGCGGTCCTTGGAGGTCCAGGTGTAGTAGATGTAGATGGTTTCATCCTTGATGACAAAGGAGAATTCACCCGCGCCCCAGTTGTGCCAGTCCTCGTCGTAGTAGATGACGGGGGCGGGCTTGCCCAGCCAGTTCAGAGTACCGTCAGCAGTCTCGCGTGTCTCGCCCCAGCCTGCTCCATTCCAGCGCTCGAATGGGCCCTCGGGGGACTTGGAGCGGCCGATAAAGCCGTTGTTGCAGACGCCGCCGCCGTTGGCGAAGACGGTAGAGGTATAGCCGATGTAGTACCAATCCCCGTACTTGATGACGGCGGGGTCGCAGACCGAGAACCAGTCCATGGAGTCGGGGACGGGGGCCATGACCATCTTTTCGTCGGTCCAAGTTTTTCCGCCATCCACGGACTTGCGGTAGGTGAACCAGTCGGCCTCATAGCAGTCACCGGGAGAGGCGAACCAAGCGTGGCAGACGCCGTCCTCCACCATGATGGTGGGGCCGTAGCGGTAGCCCCAGGACTGGGATTTTCTGGGCATGTAAATGTCGCGACCCGTGTCGGGGAGGATGAGTTTGAAGTGCTTGCTCATGGTATGTACCTGCCTTTCATTTATGATTCGTCCTTCCAGACGAAATGGTAGTTGATGGATTCCCCGCCGTCCACGAGGATGCTCTGCCCCGTGCAGAAGGTATTCACGACGGTCAGAAAGTACGCCCAATCCGCCATCTCCTCGGGGGTAGCCCACTTCTTCAAGGGGGTCTCGTCCATGATCTGAGCCCAGAGGTCGGGATCGTTCATGACGCAATCATTAAGGGGAGTGATGACACCGCCTGGGTCGAGGCTGTTGCAGGTGGCGCCGTACTTTGCAACCCGCATGGCGACATTCTTGGTGTAGGCCAGAACACCGCCCTTGCTGGCGCAGTACAGAGGGAACTCTGCCCCCGTGTGGGCGCTGGCGGAGCCGATGTGAAGAATAGCGTGGATGGCGGGTTGGATGCCGTAGGTCTCGGTCATGTGGATGAGAGCTTTGAGGTTGATATCAATATCGTCCTCATTTTGGGTGCCCGCGTTGTTGATGAGGATGTTCACCCCATCAATGGGGGGGAGTTTTTCCCGATCGCGAATATCGCATTGGTAGTGGGTGTAGTTTTCGTGGTCGATACTTCCCTCCAGGCGGTCGATGCCAATGACGGTATGCCCCTCGACAAGAAACTTTACCGCAATGGCACGGCCGATGCCCTGTGTGGTTCCTGTGATCAGTATTTTCATACGTTTCGCCTTTCTATGTGCTCCAGATATTCCAGTCCGACGCGGTTTTCCTTCCATTTCTTCACCATGCGGTAGCCAATGGGAGAGAACAGGATCTCCATGACCAGTTCAGCCACGGCTCCCGTCAGCGCACACATGGTGCACTGCAAGACCGTCCATCGGAAGCCGTCCCAGAAGATGGGGGCAAAGACCGTAAAGACCATAATGGAGAACAGGAAATTGTCGAAAAACTGCCCGATAAAGGTAGACACGTAGGTTCGCATGGCGTAAGCCAGCTTGCCGTCCGGGTTCTTTCGAAAGCCCTTACCGATCAGCCAGTTAAGGGTGTTGTTGAGCACCGCCGAGGCCAGAAAGGCCACGGTACTGCCCAGGAGGATGAACCAGGTGCCGCCAAAGATGCCGTCAAAGGCGGTATAGTCCCCCGCGTTGGAGGGAATGGCCGAGGCTACGAAGAAGATGGCACAGGTCAAGAGATTGATGCCGCAGGCCAGGAGAGAAATACGGTTGGAGGCCTTGGGGCCGAAGTGCTTGGTAATGATATCCATGCACATGAAGGACAACCAGGAGATGAGAATGCCGCCGTCCAGGGCGATCCATGGGAGCTGAAGGAGGGTCTTGTTAGCCAGAAGGTTCATGCAGATGACCGAAACCACAAAGAGGGTCGTCACCGTAGCGGGGATAGAGCGCAGAAGGATGCGCATATCCTCGGATTCATGCTTCAGCCGGGCTTTGATTGATTTCATTACGAAAATTCCTTTTATGTAAATGATAATACGAATTTGTGTGGGCGGCGATAACCGCCCACGAAAAATGTCGGGTCATAACTGTTTGCGTAGTTTTTCCAACGCTGCCTTCTCCACCCGCGACACCTGGGCTTGGGAGATGCCGATCTCGGCGGCGATCTCCATCTGGGTCTTGTCCTTGTAGTAGCGGAGATTGATGATCTTCTGCTCCCGGGGGGTCAGGGTGCGAACCGCCTCTCGGAGAGCGATATTTTCCAGCCAGGATTCGTCGGTGGAGTCCCGTGAGGTATCGGAGAGTTGGTCAATGACGTAGAGGGAGTCGCCGTTCTCGGAAAAGACCGGCTCATAGAGAGAGATGGGCTCGATGATGGCCTCCATGGCGGACACCACCTGCTCGCGGGGCACGCCGATATGAGCGGCGATCTCCTCGGGGGTGGGGTCGCGATCCAGCGTAGCCAGAAGCTCGTCCCGCGCTTGGAGGGATTTATAGGCCAGATCCCGAACCGAGCGGCTGATCCGCACCGAGGCGGAGTCCCGCAGGTAACGCCGCACCTCCCCCACGATCATGGGAACGGCATAGGTGGAGAACATGACTTCCTTGTCGATGTCAAAATTGTCCACGGCCTTGACAAGACCGATGCATCCCACCTGAAACAGGTCGTCAGGATTCTCCTTCCGTCCCGCGAAGCGCTGGACGATGGAGAGCACCAGGCGGAGGTTACCGCAGATCATCTCCTGGCGTGCTTCCTCGTCTCCCTGTCGCACCCGTTTCATGAGGGCTTGCTTTTCCTCCTCGGTCAGCACCTTCAGCTTGGAGGTGTTGACCCCGCATATCATGACTTTGTTGTGGTACATGGTAATACTCCCATTTTTTGAGATGGGAAAAGTATTTACCACGGAGGGGATGGATATGCAGGAGGGGATATTGGGAGATTTTAGACGCAAAAGCAAAGAACGCACCAAGCGGGCGCCCACCACAGAAAACCGTCTGCGGGCGCACACGCAGGTGCGCCCCTACGGGTGTGTTTTTTGGATACGATCAACCGTTATAGACGGCTCACTGCAGCTTTAGCCGTGGTAGGCCATTTCGTCACAAATAACGGTAACGTCGGCGTGGAGGTTGAGCATGGAGGCGGGGCAGGAGGTATCAAGCTTCCCAGCCAGCATCTTGGTAACGGCATCGTGCTTGGCGGCACCGTTGGCCAGAATGATAATCTTCCCCGCGTTCAGAATGGTGCCGATACCCATGGTCAGAGCCTTGGTGGGTACGTCTGCCTCGGATGCGAAGAAGCGGGCGTTGGCCTTGATGGTGGACTCGGTCAGGTCGGTGACGTGGGTCTTGACCTCGAGGGCAGAGTCGGGCTCGTTGAAGCCAATGTGGCCGTTCTGACCAATGCCCAGCACCTGAATGTCGGCGGCACCCACGCGGGCAACAATTTCCTCATAGGCCTCGCAGGCAGCTACGGGGTCGGAAGCCATGCCATCGGGCACATAGGTGCGGGTCTTGTCGATATTGACGTGATCGAACAGATTCTCGTTCATGAAGTAGCGATAGGACTGGTCATTGTCGGGGGATATGGGATAATACTCGTCCAGGTTAACGGTGGTGACCTTGGAGAAGTCGATCTCACCCGCCTTGTTCATCTCGATGAGCTTCTTATACATCCCCACAGGGGTGGAGCCGGTAGCCAGACCCAGCACGCAGGTGGGATTTGCCTTCATCACATCTGCGAGGATATTCGCGGCGGAGGCGGACATTTCGTCGTAGTTCTTGCAAACGATCAGTTTCATAATGGGAATCCTTTCTATCTGTTGATGATTGATGACATTATTGTATCCGTCGGAAGCGAAAATTATTACCAGGCGTCGCTTTCATCCTCGGGAATAGCCTCCTTCATGGCCACGATGGCGCATTCGATCATGCTGTCATCGGGCTCAAGCACCGTGATGTGCTGGAGCCATACGCCGGGGAGAGAGATGAGGCGGGTCAGCCAGTTGTCGTGGCGACCGCAGAACTTGATGAGCTCGTAGCCGAGACCCATGATGAGGGGGAACACGGCAATCTTACAAAGAACACGGAGCACGGTAGGCAGATCAGCGGGGATGAAAAAGCCCACGATAATGGACACGATCATCATCAGGATCAGGAAGGAGGTGCCGCAACGGGGGTGGAAGCGGCGTTCCTTGCGAATATTTTCAACGGTCAGCTCCAGACCGTGCTCGTAGCAGAAGATGGTCTTATGCTCGGCGCCGTGGAATTGGAAGGTGCGGCGGATATCCTTCATGAGGAGCATGAGAGACATATAGCCGATCAGCAGCACGACACGTAGGATCCCCTCAAAGACCGACTGGGCGAAGCGGTTCTCGCCGTCGATCCAAGAGACGTTGGGCGCGAGGACATCGTCATAGAGCCAGGCAGGCATGACAATGAACAGTCCGACTGCAATAGCAAGCGCGAAAACAACGCTGACCACCATGATGCCCGTCATCATAGCCGACGAGTCCTTCTTGGGGGGCATATCGATAACACCGTCAAGGCCGACGGTCCCCTGGGATATAGCAGCCGCGGAGGCGGGAGCATCCTTGACAGGGGACGGAGCCTCCTCGGCGGCTTGGGCAGCCGTGTCTGCTACGGGCTCGGAGGGAGTCTCGGTGATTCCCTTCTTGGCACTCTTTTTGGCCTCTTTTTCGGCCTTTTTCGCGGCTTTTTTCTCGGCCTTCTCCTTCTCCATCTCGGCCTCGATCTCCTCCAGCCCCGAGATCTCGGCGGAGCGCATGAGGCACTTATAGCCGAAGGTCATGGAATCGATAAATCCGATCACGCCGCGGATGATGGGCCAGCGGCAGATGGCGGGGCGTTTCTTGCCCTCGGTGGGGAAAGTCTCCAAAACGATCTCCCCTTGGGGGTTACGGACGGCCATGGCGGTGGTCTTGGGGCCACGCATCATGATTCCCTCCATAAGAGCCTGACCGCCGATGGAGGTCTTCCGCACGGGGCAGGCGGTGGGTTGCTTCTTACTCATGTGTATTTCCTTTCATCCCGGGTTCCGAAAAACACGGACTATTCCATAGTAAATCAGTGTATTGTACCACAAAGTTGTGAACTCCATGTGAATTTGCTTAGAATTCCCTATATTTTGAGGATTTCCAAAAAAGTTTTTCAGGTGGGAGATTGTGACAGATTTCGCATGAGAAACGGAGTATAATAGAAAAAAAACCGAATTTCATGAAAAGAAAGGAACCTACATCATGTTATGCGAACGCTGTAACAAGAAAAAAGCCACGGTCTTTTACCGTGAAAATATAGGCGGGCGAGTCAAGGCTCTGCGTCTTTGCGGAGAGTGTGCCGAGGTTTTGGAGCAGGCGGGAGAGCTGGAGGATATCAGTGCGGCCGTAGCCGGCTTTATCTCGCCTTTTTTCCTGTCGGATGAGGGTATATTCAATCTTCCCTTCCATCCCTTTACCGAGGGTGCTACGGGGACCGGGACAAGCCAACGGCGCAAGTGTCCTTTATGCGGTGCGACGGCGGAGGATATCGGACGCATGGGCAAGGTGGGATGCGCCACCTGCTATGAAGTCTTCGCCGATGAGCTGACGGGCGCCATTCGCTCCGCCCACGGAAGGGCAGAGCACACGGGGCGTGTGTCCGCAGGATATCGTGCCCATATGGAAAAGGTCGAACGGCTGGCGAAGCTGAAAAAACAGCTTAAGGAAGCCGTAGTAAATGAACAGTACGAATCGGCGGCCGGACTGCGGGATGAGATCCGCGCTCTGGAAGCCGAGCTTTGAAAGGAGGGCGGATCATGGCTTGGTATCATATTCCCGGAAACGAACAGGACGTGGTGGTCAGCACTCGGGTGCGGTTTGCACGCAATCTGGCCGCGTACCCCTTTACCCCCCGTCTGGATGCCCCCCGCGCCAAGGAGATCGTAAGCCGCGTCGGAGAGGTTCTGGAAAAGAACGGCTTTTCCTGCGTGGATTTCGCGGATATTTCCCGCATCACCGCTCAATCTCTGGTAGAAAAGCATTACGCCAGTCCCGCCTTCGTGCGGGAAAGTCTCCCCCATGCGCTGTTCCTCAACGAGCCCTGCAATCTGTCGGTGATGGTCTGCGAGGAGGATCATCTCCGACTGCAGTGTATTCTGTCGGGGCTTTCCCTGCGGGATGCCTACGCAGGAGCTTGCAAGGTGGAGACCCTGCTGGACGAAGCGTTGGAGCTGGCCTTTGATCAGAGGCTGGGCTATCTGACCGGGTGTCCTACAAACCTGGGCACCGCCATGCGAGCATCGGTGATGCTCTGTCTCCCCCTGCTGACGGCGGGAGGGCGTATGGAATCCCTGGCACTGCAGTTGGGACAGATGGGTCTTCTCATGCGGGGACTGTACGGTGAAGGCACAGCGGCATCAGGCGCACTGTATCAGATCTCCAACCGCGTGACCCTGGGCCTGACCGAAGAGGACATTCTGGACAGGCTGGAGAACGCCGTAGGTCAGATGGTTGCCACCGAGCGACGGCTTCGCACGGCGATCATGGGTGTGGAGCTTGACAAGCTGACCGACCGAGTTCGCCGCGCGGAGGGGATCATGCGGTATGCCCACACGCTGACAGCAGCCGAAATGCTGGACCGCCTCACCGATCTGCGGTTGGGGGCATCCATGGGGCTGACCGAGATACGGGTGGAGGCGCTGACTTCCCTTTTGGTGGAAGCAATGCCCGCCACCTTGACCACAGGAGCAGAGACTCCCCCCAAGCATGACCATGATCGGGACGTTTTGCGAGCACGGGTGGTTAAAGAGCGACTATTCGGGGTATGATGGGAAAGAGTACACATCTTACAGGAGGTACACATGACGAACAGATTTACGGCACGGGCTCAGAATGCCCTAAACAGCGCTCTGCGGGAGGCATCCATGCTGGGACATACCTATATTGGCTCCGAGCATCTTCTCCTGGGACTTTTGGGGGAAGGTGATTGCATCGCATCCAAACTCATGACGGCGCGGGGCGTGGATGGAGATAAGCTGCGAGGGGTAGTGATAGACCTGTCCGGGGCCGGAGCCGAGAGCCGTGTTTCTCCCGCCGATATGACTCCGCGGGTGCGAAAGATCATACTGGACTCGGCAACCGAGGCTTCCCGTTGCGGCCAATCCTACGTGGGCACCGAGCATCTGCTCCTGGCACTTCTGGACGAGCCCGATTGTGTGGCTGTACGGCTTCTCGAATCCATCGGGATCTCTCCCGACGAACTTCGTCGGGACGTAGTGGGATTTCTGGCATCGGCACCGTCTGGCGGAGGTTTGGTTGACGGATACAGACGGGATACCGTCCATGCGAGTGACCGTTCCCGTGAAGAACGGTCGCGGGATGAATTGCGAAACGGACGGCGCGAACGCGCAACGGATGACGACAAGGAGGACGACCGCATTCCCGGTATGCCCACCCTATCCAAATACGGGCGAGATCTAACAGCCAAGGCACGTAGCGGTAAGCTGGATCCCATCATCGGGCGGGAGGCGGAGACGGATCGGTTGATCCGCATCCTGTCCCGTCGGCAAAAGAACAATCCCTGTCTCATCGGAGAACCCGGCGTGGGAAAGACCGCTGTGGTGGAGGGACTGGCACAGCGTATCGTGGAAGGAAACGTCCCCGAACCCTTGCGGGAGCGCTCCATTGTGACCATCGACCTCCCCGGTATGATCGCAGGGGCAAAATACCGCGGTGAATTTGAAGAACGCCTGAAAAGCATCATGAACGAAGTTCGCAAGAACCCCGCCGTGATCCTGTTCATCGACGAGCTCCACACCATCGTGGGCGCGGGTGCCGCCGAGGGCGCGGTGGATGCGGCCAATATCCTGAAGCCCGCCCTTGCGCGGGGTGAAATACGGGTCATCGGAGCAACCACGGTTGACGAATACCGCCTGCACATTGAAAAAGACGCCGCCCTGGAGCGCCGCTTTCAGGCGGTGACCGTGGGAGAGCCCGGAGAGGAAGAAGCGCTAAATATTCTCATGGGATTACGGCCGAAATATGAGGCTCATCACAAAATGAAGATCACGGACCAAGCCCTCCGCGCGGCGGTAGAGCTGTCGGTACGGTATATTCCCGACCGCTATCTGCCCGACAAAGCCATTGATCTCATGGATGAGGCGGCGGCTTCCCAACGGATATCCAGCTTGACTGCTCCTCCCGACCTGAAGCAACTTGAGGCAGAGCTGGCCTCGGTGGCGCGGGAGAAGGAGGAGGCCATCAAGGCACAGGAGTTTGAACGGGCGGCAGAGCTGCGGGATGAGGAGATCGCCAAGCAATCCGCCTACGACCGAGCAAAGACCGCCTGGGAGCAGCGTCCCCATGACAAAGACAGTGAAGGCGGGGCGGTAACGGCCGCCGACGTGGCCGACGTAGTGACCGAGTGGACGGGGATCCCCGTATCCCGCTTGCTGGAGAGTGAGGGCGAACGATTGCTTCATCTGGAAGAGCAGGTAAAGGAGCGTGTGATCGGACAGGACGAGGCGGTTGCGGCGGTAGCCGGCGCCATACGGAGGGGGCGCTTGGGATTGAAGGATCCCCGCCGCCCCATCGGCTCCTTCATATTTCTGGGGCAAACGGGCGTGGGTAAGACCGAACTCACACGCTCCTTGGCGGCGGCCATGTTCGGAAGTGAAAAAGCCTTGATCCGGTTCGATATGTCTGAATATATGGAGAAGCACAGCGTATCCCGCTTGATTGGCTCGCCGCCCGGCTACGTGGGGCACGAGGAGGGGGGACAGCTTACCGAGCGGGTGCGACGTCAACCCTATTCGGTGGTGCTCTTTGACGAGCTGGAGAAAGCCCATCCCGATATATTCAATATCCTGTTGCAGGTACTGGACGACGGATCCCTCACAGACTCCCAAGGACGGCGGGTGGATTTCCGTAATACGGTCATCATCATGACCTCCAATCTGGGAGCCGGCGGGACGGCGCACAAATCCGTCGGCTTTGCCACGGGATCCGCCAACGACCGCGACAGAGAGCGGATGATGGGTGCTCTCAAGGATTCCTTCCGCCCTGAATTTCTCAACCGTGTGGACGAGGTCGTGGTATTTCGACGACTGGGAGAGGAGGAGATCCACCGTATTGCTTCCCTGCTTCTGGACGAGATCCGGGGACGGGTGGCTACTCTGGGCATTCATCTGACCTTCGCCGAGGAAGTCGTGGCACTGGTGGCCAAGGAAGGCTTTGATCCCCTCTACGGCGCTCGACCTTTGCGTCGGGCGGCGGTAAGACTCATCGAGGAGCCACTGGCCGAGGATATGCTGACGGGACGTATCCGGGAGGGGGATCAGATCGTGGCGCAGGTAACTGAAGGAGCGGTCATTTTCGAAAAAAACTGAATTTGAAAAAGGAACCCACGGATGCGGGTTCCTTTTCGTTTTTTGCGGTTGTTCATGATTCTTTGTGCTTGCGGCACAGGACGTATCCTACCGCCGCCATCAGCATGGCAACAGGCGCGATCACCACCGACTTACAGCCCTTTTCCTTAACAGGCTCGGTATCAGCCAGCGAACCTGTCGTACCGTCCTCGATGGTACTGCCCGCATCCGAGGTGGCTTCCCCGTCATTGGCAGGAGCCTTGCCCAGATTCAGGGTCGTTACCAACCGCTGATCGGGCGTATAATCCACCTCACCGTAGTTTCCGCCCAAGGGGGTCTCCATACGGCTTCCCTCGGCGACCTGGGACTTGTAGGCGATGTAGAGGTTGGCGAACTCCATGGTCTGGCTACGGGTAGTCAGGGCGATCTGGGAGCCGGCGGAATTCAGACGGGTGTTCTCCACGGTCAGAACTTCTTTACCGCTCGCATCGCAAAGGATAGCCTTGCCATAGTATTCCTGCCCCGTGCCGTCGGTCTCGTAGACCACGCCGGGGTTCTCCAGCTTGACCGAGCACATAAGGACGTCGTTGAAGTAGATGGAAACGTTTTCGCCATCGTCCACCACGCGAAGCTTGAACCATCCGTCGGCATTGGGCTTAAACTGATTCGAGTACGGGAACGTGTGCGACGCAGAAGCCACGCCCAAGCCGTCAGCAGCGTAGCGCTTGATGCGGATGGTAATGGCGTTGGCATCGGGATAGATACCGATGCCCGAACCCGCGGTGGAGGAGCCACCGAAGGTGCGCCCTCCGTTCTCGGCGTACCAGTCCCACTCAAAGTAATTGAAAATCTGCTTGACATTGAAATTCATGGGATTATCGGGGGCATAAGCACCGGGCATCTCGCCGCGGAGGTAGACAGCGCTGTTCCCGTAGTCCACCATGTGCATATCCGCCGAGAACTCGTAAGAGCCCTCCACGTCGTTCCAGGTACGAAGATCGGTATAGCCCTTGAGGCGGACGTAGTTACCGTTGTCTCCCTTGATCACCTGACCAATGCAGGAGGAGGTACCCGTTGCCAGTTCGAACTGCTCGGCAATGGGGGTATCCTTGATGTAGAGACCCGCCTTGACGTCGGCCAGATCGTATAGGACGTCGACGGTGGTATCCTTGATGGTGATATCCGGGTTGGCGTCGGGCTTCTGCACGACCGAGCCGTTGACGGAGGTCTTGCCTGCGTCGACGGTCAGGACAGTCTTCGCCACGGGCTTTGTGGTATAGTCCTCGCAAAGGTAGGTAAAGCCAAAGCGGTTATCGGGGGCGGTATCGCCCAAGTCCATAAAGGCCAGAGGATCGCCGTTATACACCGAATTATCCGCCCACTTGAAGATCATCTTGTCCAGCTTGCCGCTGACACCGATCAACTCCTTAGACAGGCGCAGGGTCATATAGGCCCCCTCGACGTAGTAGTATGCACCGCCCACTACCTCGGACTCAAAGGTGTTGTCCTTGAATTTCTCCACGGTGACCACAAAGGAGTCGCGATCACGGTTAAGAATATAGTCGTAGCCCTCCCAGCCCGTGGCGTTATCGCCGTCCACGTTGAGGTAGAGATTCATCCACTCGGTATCGTTGTCGATGACGATATCGTGGGACGTCTTGACCAGGAAGTAGAGGTTATCCTCGTCCTGGGAGACCTTGGCGTAATCGAAATCGTTACGACCGGTGTTGTTGATGTAGCGGTAACGGGCATCGTAGCTGACGGTGTTGCGGTGCTCCACGTCGTAGAGGGAGTCCATGTAGGTCATATCGATGCTATCCCAGGAGGAAAGGTCATAAATGTTAACAGAGGTCTGGTCATCGGCCGCGGGGGTGGCGGCGATACCCTTGTACCGGCGGATATAGTCCACCATCTGGTAGTAGTAGTTATCGCCGATGCCGTAGCCGTCCTGGTTACGCATGGGCTCGCCATCGCGGGAGAATTCACAGTTGAACTGGTCAACGTATGCGAATTTGGCTGTAGTGTTGGCCATGTTCTGATCCCCCTCCGAATGGAAGCAACCCGCGATCCATTCGTTCCAGCCCGTGATCATCATAACGAAGGGGTCATCGGCAGAAACTTTCTCATTGACCAGATAATTGACCGCACCGAACTGAGACTCAAAGCACAGTCCCTTCCCTGCTTGTTCCACCGAGGAGAACTCCATGTCTCCCAAGCCGTTGTTGGGCTCGCGGTTGTTGACAAAGCTACGGCCCTTGCTGGTGGTGGGATGATGACCCATGGCTACCGACAGAGATTCATAGTTCCCCTCGGCATCCCGTCCCCAGCCGCCGTTGCGGAGCTCGACCTTGCGAACCGAGGATTCGGGCTTGTAGATGTATTCCTGGAGCCATGACCAATAGTTATCCTCGTCCTTCCAAGCCCAACTTCCGCGAACCGTGAACTTTTCGTCCACCTTCTTCTTGACATCACCCGAAAGCCCCGAGTAGTTACCGAACACCAGAGGCTTGCCTTCCCACAGGAAGAACAACTCCTTGTAGGTATCCCAGTTTTCGTCGGAATAAACCGTGGTGAACAGGGTCTTCATGTTGGACTGGAAGGTGGCGGGGGTGTCGCCGTTGAAGAAGACGATCTGGGGGGTATCGATACCCTGGTTACGCATTTCCAGCCAGGTATCGAAGAGGGCGGTGTGTCCGGGGACAAAGACCTCGGCGTTAGAGACGTCCAGGAAGATGAAGTCCACGCCCGCCTGCTCCAGCATATAGGCGTGCTTACGGTAGACCCAGGTGTCGGTGTTGCGATAGTAGCCGAAGTAGGGCTCTGCCCAGTATGCCTCGCCGCCGTGATTCTCAATGTAGTCAATGGCACCTTCGGCGCCCAGCTCCAGGTAGAGCTTGGTGTTGTCCTGCACCACCTGACCCGCGCCCACCCAGCAGAGGAAATAGAACAGACCCACGTAGCGATTATCCTTGGGATCGCCTGCCCCCGCGTTATCCGAAACGGTGCGGTCGAGGGAGTCGGTAGCCGTCCACGTGGAGTAGTCAATAACGCGAAGCTGATCGGTCTCGGGAATATTGCGAGTCTCCTCCACGTTGGTGAAGACCACGTTGTCGATATACCCGTCAATATCCATCAAGTGGAGGGAGAAATACCCCGAGGGATAGATTTTACTCTCACTTGTCTCGGCCTTCACGGCGCCTGCTCCGTCACAGATGGCGAGATAGCCCTTGTCCGTATACTTAACCGAGGCGATGACTGTCTCCCCCGATGTCAGGGTCAGGGCATCCAGCCCCTCGTGGAGGGTGAAGCTCTTGACCTCGGCCGGGGAGATCGGCATGGGGACGGTGGCCTCCAAGCCACACTCTGGCTCGTAAATGCGCATAGACTCCGATCCGTCGAAGGTGAACCAGATACCGCGATCATCCTTGCCCGACGCAGTACGGGAGGTACGAACGCCCAGGTAGACCTCACCGTCCGTGAGCTGCAGGTCAAAAGAGAGATAGCCCTCCTCCAGGCCGTAGTCGTCACCCAGCCCCACAGCAGAGCCAAAGATACAATCCTTCCCCGCCTTGGTGGTCAGAGCGCCGTTCACGATCTCTCCCGAGGTACGCCCCAGAGCAATAGCGGGATCGGCAGCGTAATAGTTGATGCGATCCATAGAAAAGTCGTATGCGTATGTAACCAGGGTTCTGTCGTAGTAGTCGTAACCACCCTTATGCTCGGTGATAGCGGTACCCGAGTAGATGTCCTCCGTCTCTTCGGCGGAAACCACGGGAACGGCAATCACTGTTCCTGTCACGGTCAACGCGGCAAGCACAGCCGCCAAAATTCGTTTCAAATGCTTCATTCGGATCTCTCCTTTGAAATTAGTACTTTTAATTATACACAATTCCTCGCCGATTTGCAAGAGGGTTCCCTATTTTTTGTGCAATGTGCCATATCTGAAAACGCAAAAAGACTGCCGCATTTTTTTGTTATGTATTAGTATCCTTTTAACATAAAAAATCCTCCTATGGTAGATGTTTATAGTCTACCATAGGAGGAAGGGGTCAATTGTCCATGTTCAAAGGATTAGTGCGGCGGCTTTTGAGCCATGGATCAATTTTTAGGTTAGTCAACGCTTTTGTGAGATCTACCAGCTTACCTTATTTTTCAAGCTGGATATTTCTCTGAGAAACTCTGCTTTCCATCCAAACGCTAACCACTTTCATTGGTTTCTTTAGGATGTTCGGTTTACCATAAAGAAAACCTGTGACATCGCAAACTGATTATTCAAGGTATGTGTTCGATACAGAATTTATTGCTGTAATTCTACCACGTTCAGCATCATAATCAAATACGTGCCATGTTGTTCCTATTTTCATAGTAGGAACACGATATGTTGCAATCAATTCATTACCGATATACACTTGCACATAAGCACCAGAAGAAGACAACGCTGTGCTATGATCGCTACCGCCATTGGAATAGTCATGTACATAGTAACTATATGTTCCCGTTTGATTTATGGAATATACAGTAACTGTTTCGGGACCATACGATGAAATATCGTCCACGTCAAGATTGGCGATTATTTCACCGTCTTCATAATAGTTTTGCTCCCAATATGCAATATGATAAACACCATCTCCATAAGAAGTCGGACCAAACAAATGAGAGTCCAAATCCCTAGGACTTTCTCCCCATGACAAAACGATTCTCAATTCATTGACAACAAAATTATTGGATACATAACCATGCTGATTCTCGATCGTCATACCGCCCAGAATTTTGATATTAAATGATGTCGTATTATATCTATATTCATCACTAATACCTGCTCTTTCATCAACCACTTGCACGGTGTAATTACCTGCTTCCAGTGCCATAGTTGTGATATATTCATCCGAATAATCATCCATGTAAATGATTTGGACTACATCACTGGTGACATTGTCAATTCCCTTTCTAACGTATAACGTCAATCCGGTTACAGGTGCACCCGTTCTGGTATCATAAATACTACCACTTGCGTAACCATAGCCTAAATAATCATTGGAAATTGCTTCGATTGTGATATTATAAATAATTTCAGTATCTGTATCGTCAACCACAATGATTTCGGTTACGGGAATATAACCGTCTTTGGAAACAGTTATCATATACGTGCCATAAGGAATATTGGTCAATGTGTATTCGCCATATCGATTGGATGTAACAACTTGATCCATATAGCTTGAAATGGTGATTGTGACGTCTGCACCCTGCAAAGGAATGTTGTTCGTCATATCGGTATCCGTATCGGCAATCGTAATAATGCCTGTGATGTTGCAAGTAGTAGATGCCATTTCAATAGTGCCGAGATATACATTTTCGCCGTTTACGGTAAGCGCTCTATAGAGAGTTTTGGGCGCATAACCATCGGCTATGATTTCCACATTGTAAACGCCGTTCGGAACGTCTACGAATCTGAAATTGCCCATAGTGTCTGTCATGACGAAAACAGTATACTCATCATTGTAAATCGTAACTTTGGCGCCACTAATGGAGGTAGCGGAATCTACAATTGTACCCATAACATTGCTTTTGTTGGAATACTTATCTGATATAACTTTTTTAACTGCCTCACCGATATTTAGCATTGGATACGTGAAATCTTTTCCATCTTCAACTCCGTATGCATTTTCTATGGAGTTGTCAAATAAATAATCTCTCACTTCTGACACACTTAAATCTGGATTAATAGCCCAAATTTGTGCTACTGCTCCAGCAACAATTGGAGATGCCATAGAGGTTCCAGAATCTTTCGCATAACTATCATTACAGATACAACTAAATATATCATATCCAGGGGCTGCTATATCTACAGATTCTCCATAATTGGAGAACGATGTTAATTTGTAACGCAAGTGTGCATTTCCAAATAAAAGTGTTTCGTTTTCTACTGCAGCAACAATTAATACATGGTCATCAACATCATTATAAGAGATGCTATCAAACTTTTCATTTGTAATAGAATCAAAGACACTCTCTGTTATACTAATAAAAAATCCACCGTATTCCAATGCATTATAGCCAGGTCCAGCGTTGTCCCATCCATTTCCTGCTGCTTGAATAATAATAAAATCATCAGTCCCGTTATTTATTAGTTCAGCAATTAATACTGCGCACAGTTGAGCAGTATTTACCGCATTAACTCTTACTGCATCCAAATATTCGGGATATTCAAGTTCGTAGTTTTTCCAAATTTTATCCCACCAGGTATCCTTGTTTTCTTCTTCCATCGCTTTTTCAAACGATGACTGTGTCATAACATGATTTCCCCAAGAATTATTTATTACTTTTGCACCATTCGCAATCATGTTTGATATTATTAAAATGTACTCACCTGTGCTTAATAAAGATCTATAATTAGATGCCTCTTTGTCATTTGTATCTGGATTCCAATCGACACATAAAAGTTGTGCAGTATCGCATATTCCACGCAAGCCTACAGAATTATTGTTTGCGGAAATAATGCCTGCAACGTGAGTTCCATGATCAGCTTCTGTATTTTTGCTATAATTTGTCAAAAATGATATTTTACCATTAAGATCCTTATGATTTGCATCGAATCCATTATCAATAATACCTACAATAACAGGATCTTCTGCATGTGAATTCAAGCCCCATGAAGTATATGCACCAACAGCTTCAGCCCACCAGTCATTACCGTTAGGCATGGATTCATTTCCTCGATCATTATCAGGAGAATTATTATTTCCGCTCCACGGATTTAAACTATTGTCTGTAATATTGATGGGAATTTCAGAATATGCATACAACACGTCCAACTGGTCATTCAGCAAACTAATTTTATCTTTTATTATTGAATAATTACTATCATTTATAC
>JAZSBH010000017.1:0-12563 GCA_045602325.1 Eubacteriales bacterium
ACCTCCAGGGCGTACTTGCCGTCGATCTTCTCAAACTCAAAGTCGTGGTTGTGGTACAGAAGGGTCATGCCCAGATCCTTGGCCACCTTGCCCAGCATTTCGGCGTTCTCCACCACCTTGGCAAAGCCGTCGGTGCCGGGGCGGCACTCGGGGGTGAGGTAGGGGATAGCCACGTATTTACAGCCGATCTCGGCGTAGTCGGACAGCACGCCCTTGGGATCAGCCACCATATCGTAGTAGGGAATGTGGGCGGAGATGGGAGTCAGACCGATACCTTCGCACAGCGCCTTGACCTCGGCGGCGGTCTTGCCGTGAAGTCCCGCGAACTCCACGCCCTCGTAGCCCATGGCCTTGATGGCCTTCAGGGTTCCTTCAAAATCGGCGGCGGCTTGGTCGCGAACGGTGTACAGTTGGATGGCAATGGGCAGCATAATGTCCTCCTCCCCGCACGAGGCGGGTTCTATTATAATTGTAGATTTGGTTAATTTTGGGCACAAAGCCCACTATGCTTATTATACCATACCTGCGCCCCTCGGTCAAGCGGTTTTGCATAAAAAAGTTTATCTTTTTTTGCGGTTTTTTGTATGCCCCTACTTGCCATACCCCGTTTTTTATGGTATAATGCGAATATAAACCATTCCCTTTCCCTCCTTATACATAAGAAAGGACAATTATATGCGTATCGAACTGAAAGATTGGACGCTAACCGTCATTCCCCAAAAGGAACACTGCACCTGCGTCTCTCCCATACAGGGCTCCTTTAACCTCCCCGCCGATCTCGGCGTGACCATCCCCGCCGTCGTTCCCGGCAACTTCGAGCTGGACATGGTGCGGGCGGGTCTTCTGGAGGAGCCCTATTGGGGCACCAATATCACAAAGCTCCGTGAGCTGGAGGATTGTTACCTCATTTACCGCACCACCTTTGATAAGCCCGCATTGGAGGAAAATGAGCTTCCCGTCATCCGCTTCGAGGGCATTGATACCTATGCAGATATCTTCATCAACGGTGTCTGCTACGAGCATACCGATAATATGTTCATGACCTACGAGATCCCCTTCTCCCGTCGTGAGTGGGCGTATCTTAAACCCAAGGGAAATGAGCTGATGGTGCATATCAAGCCCACCATGATCGAGGCCCAGCGGAACGTGATCCCCCCCTCGGCGGGCACCTTCCCCTTCGGTTACGCCTCCCTCTACGCCCGCAAGGCTCCCTCCTCCTTCGGTTGGGATATCCTTTGCCGCGCGGTATCGGGGGGCATCTGGCGGCCCGTCTACATCGACACGGTCAAGACCCCCGCCATCCGCGAGACCTTCCTCTACACCCGCGCGGTAAACCCCGATCCCACCGACCACACCCGCGGCTACGCCGAGCTGAACCTCTACTACGCCGTTGACCTGGGCGGGGACACCTACTACCCCTTCGACGGCGACAAGCACCCCGCCGAGCTACCCAACGACTACACCCTCACGGTGGAAGGTGTCTGCCATGATTCGGCCTTCTCTGTCACCGCCGACCTGTGGCACACCTGCGGCAATATCTTCATCCCCGTCCACGGGGCATACTTGTGGTATCCCAAGAACGCCGGCGAGCCTTACCTGTATGACGTAAACATCACGTTGTGTCGCAATGGTGTCGTTGTGGATACCAAGACCATGAAGACAGGTATCCGCACCGTGGAGCTGGATCGCACCACCTTTGCGGGGGAGAAGGGTCAGTTCCGCTTCCTCATCAACCACAAGCCCGTGTTCGCCATGGGTAGTAACTGGGTGCCCCTGGACGCCTTCCACTCCCGGGATGCCGAGCGTCTGCCCAAGGCTCTTGAGATGCTGGACGACATCGGCTGCAACATTGTCCGTTGTTGGGGCGGCAACGTCTACGAGGATCACGCATTCTTCGAATTCTGCGACGCCCACGGTATCATGGTCTGGCAGGACTTTGCCATGGGGTGCGCCATCTACCCCGTGGACGAGAGGATGCAGGACGCCCTCCGCGAGGAGGTGGATCACATCGTCCGCAAGCTCCGCAACCATCCCTCCCTCTGCCTGTGGGCGGGGGATAACGAGTGCGACTTCGCCTGGTGGGGATGGCATGGCATCCGCCGCGATCCCTCGGAAAACGTACTGACCCGCAAGGTCATCCCCGACGTGCTTCGCCTACAGGACTTCACCCGTCCTTACCTGCCCTCGTCTCCCTACCTGGACGAGGTTGCCATTGAGGCCATGAAGCACCCCGAGAACATCGTAAGCTGTCAAGGCACCGCCGACATCTCCGAGGATCACCTCTGGGGTCCCCGTGACTACTTCAAGGGCGCCTACTACCGCACCGCAGGCTGTCATTTCGCCTCGGAGACAGGCTACCACGGCTGTCCCGCCCCCCAGACCCTCAAGACCTTCATTCCCGAAGGCGAGCTGTGGCCCATTTTTGACAAGGCCACCGACTCCGACCCCTTCGCAGGTGACCCGAATCCCTCCTGGTTCATCCACCAGACCACCATGGAGCTGAAATATACGGGTAATTTCCACTACCGCATCCGCCTCATGACCAGTCAGGTGCAGAATATGTTCGTCGATACACCCCGCGACCTGAATACTTATGCCAAGATGAGTCAAGCATCCCAGGCAGAAGCCTTCAAGTATTTCATCGAGCGTTTCCGCACCGCTAAGTGGCGCCGAACCGGCATCATCTGGTGGAACCTCCTGGACGGTTGGCCCCAGATTTCGGATGCCGTGGTCAACTACGACTTTACCCCCAAGCTGGCTTACCACTTCATAGGGCGGGTGCAACAGCCTCTGCACATGGCCTTTACCGATCCCGAGGGCGGCAGGTTCACGCTGGTTGGCATCAACGACAGCCAAAAGGACGAAATCTTTGCCTACACCGTCAAGGATATTACGGGTCTGCCCGCGGACACGAATCTCTCCGCCGTCCCCGCCCTTCTGTCGGGCGAGGTGACCGTCCCCGCCGATGCGGTGGCCCCCGCCGCAACGCTTTCCGCCGAGGGCATGGATCACCGCTTCCTGCTCATCGAGTGGCAGGATAGCCGCGGCGATCACCGCTCGCACTTTATGTTGGAGCCCGAGCATCTGGACTCCGCCGTCTACTTCACAGCGTTGGAGCTCTGCGGCTTCGACGACTGGCACGGATTTGAATGATTATGAAAACCTACTTATATCCCATTCTGAAAGCACTCGGCCTGACGGTGGCTCTGAACGGCATGCTGACACTGTTCATCTACGCCGCCGCTCCTATGGCAAACGTGAATATCGGGCAGGTCGTTCTGTTCGGGGGCGTTGCCCTGCTGTTGGTTGCCGCTACCTGCCTGTTCGCCAATATCGCGGCGGAAAAACGCCGTTCTCTGTGGCTAGCCCTGGCTGTGGCCTTCCCTGCCCACCTGATCCTCTCGTTGATCTCCGTATTCGTGTACGCCGATCGCTTGGCATCCAACTGGCCCGGATCCGACTATTTTCTGACTTGGCTCCTGTTCCTGCTTCTCTCTTTGACCGTATGGTGGATCGCCGTTTTCGCCGTCACTGTGACCCGATCCGCCCGCATCGGAGAGGGTGTACGGGAAGCAAAGCGACAAATCAAGCGCGCCCAAAAGGGCTTCCGTCTGGAAACCGCTCCCATCTCTCCCGCGCGTGCCCGTATGCTCGCCATACTCAAAGGGGTTCTGTGGGTACTGTGGCTCCATATTCTCACGGGACTGTTCCTGGAGTTCTTTACCGAGACCGGTGTGGCGGACACCATCCTGTCCTACGTGGCCTTCCCCGCCCTCTGGTGTGTCATGGCCGCCATCTACGGACTCCTGCACGAAAAGAACCGCACCGCATTCACCCTGTCTGCAGCCGTTACCCACCTGGTCTGCTTTGTCTTTGTCATGCTGTTCCTACTGCCCAAAAATATTCGGGAGCACCCCTACTACGCCCTAAAATACCTGGATGACGTCATCACCGACCCCTTCGGGCATCCCGAACAACTCATGATCCTGATCCTATTTCTCCTGGTTTGGATGGTCATGGCCATTTTCGGCTTGGCACACCGCAAGGCCAAGATTCCCGATCAGCCAACGGCCGAACAGATCCCCAACACCCTAACCATTTCTTGAAATACACAGAAAGGAATTCCATCATGTCCGTACAAACCGCTCATTCCGTAAATCTCCCCTTCCCCTGCTTGTCCCTGCGTTACCTACAATATCTGCCGCCCGAATATGAAAATTCAGATAAGGAATTTCCCCTGGTCATTTTCCTGCACGGCTCGGGCGAGCGCGGCGAGGATCTGAACCTGGTCGCCATTCACGGCTGGCCGCGTTATATCAACGAAGGTCACGACTATCCCTTTATTCTCATAAGCCCTCAACTCCCCGACGGACAGAATTGGTGCGGCCACATTGAATCCCTGAACGGCCTCCTGGATCACCTGCTGTCCACCCTCCGCGTGGACAAGAGCCGCATCTACCTGACAGGTCTTTCCAACGGCGGCACGGGCACCTGGCTGTGGGCGTCCTCTGCCGAGGATAATCCCTTCGCCGCCATCATCCCCGTCTGCGGCGCCGGCGTGACCTGGCTGGCGCGGGAACTGCTGAAGACCCCCGTCTGGGCCTTCCACGGCGATCAGGACACCGTCATTGATCACACCGAATCCCTCCGCATGGTGGATCAGATCAACGCATGGGGAGGCAATGCCAAAGTCACCATCTACCCCGGCGTGGGGCACGGGTGCTGGGAGTGCGCCTACACCGATCCCGCCCTGATCGACTGGATGCTGGAGCAAAAGCTGCCTTGATGCATCCATATATACAGATAGCCCACCCGGGATCGGGTGGGCTTTGTCATTCAGTTGTCCGCTTCGGGTAGGGGGATAAACGTCAGGAGCTTACCATCCCCGTTCCACTCGTTGTACCAGAGTCCGTCCGTGTTCTTTTTAAAGATCTCATTGTACTTGGCTTGTAAGGTCTCAAAATCCACGACGGTCACCTTTCCGTCATGGTTCATGACCTTGCAGAAATCCTGACTTCCGAGCATATACTCGTCGGTCACAAGCTCTCCCTTTCGGTTCAACCTGTAGACGAAATACTCCGCCGACATGAAGTCTCTGTAGACGTAGCGGGTGGCCAACAGACGGCCGTTTTCATCCAGAGCCGCGTTGGCTCCGTCGCAGGCGCGCCAGAGCATGACAGGGGTACCCTTTTTCAGGGTGAACAGGGCGATGAGATGGCTGTCCTCGTTGAGAATGAACAGCTCATCCTTGCCGTCTCGATTGAGATCCTTGTAGGCATAGCCGATGGCCCTGCGGCGATCGTTCCCATCCGAGTCGATAAAGCCGGCGTGGGTACCGCAGGCGTAGAGAAGATTGATGTAGGTGCGGAATTCCTCGGGGGAATCCACAGTCATGGCGTCGTCGTACTTGCCCTGTAACCAATCGCTGTTGCTGTACGCGCGTATCGTGGGCATCATGGCGATGAGGGTCTCCAGGATAGCCTCGTAGCTCGATGCGTCGAATTCAGGCGCTTCGACGGTATCGGGTGTATCGCCCGATTCGGTCGTTTCCTCGGTCAGCCCGGCGATGGACTTGAACCACAGTCCGGATTCCTTGGCGAATGGGCGGGGATCGTAATAGAAGTTGCTGAACACATCGTTCAGATGCCCTTTTTCCTTTTCGGACATATCCCGCTGTACGCCGTCCTCGATAGCGTAGGCAGTATCGGTTTCGTGATCCACGATATAGGCGCGGAAGGGGACCATTTCCCCCTCCTCAAAGCGTGAAAAGCGGGTTTCGGTTTTCACGTTTTTACCGTCCTTTTCGGTGGTATGATAGGTATAGATCGAGCCGTCATCCAGCAACACCCCCATATAGTACGTGCCCGCTCGGTAATTCTCCACGAGGTAGGGGGAGCCGTTCTGATCGGCATACAGGGCGAGCAGAATGCCGTTCTGATCCATCAGGAAACACTCATAAGTGCCGTTTCCGTCCAGATCGTAGAAGGCGTAGCCCATGTCGGCTACGTTTTGAAAATGGGCGGCGGGAATGATGATCTTGAGGGACTGGAAAAGCTCGTCTGTAAGCCCTGCCGCGGTGGGAGTCTCTACCGTAGACAGGTCGGTACCGTCGTGATAGGACTGTACGAGAGCAGCGTACTCGTTCAACAGATTTCCGTAAACGGCGTCGGGATCATTGCTCGCGGGGCGCACCGGAACGCAGGAGGCACAGGATAACAGGGTCGTAAGACAGAGAAGCAGGGCGGCGGCGCGGGGGAGGATTTTTTTCATGGTTGAATTTCCTTTTTTCATTAAATAGGGTTTGTTTGGCGAATCATTAACCCAGAGGGGTGAACTTCAGCATCTTGCCTCCTTCGTTCCACTCATTTGTCCAAAACTCGCCTTGATTCTTGTCAAAGACCCGCTTGAACTCGGCGCTGTAGGCCTCTTGATCCACCAGAATCACCTTGCCGTCCATGAGGATCTTGCGGACATACTGAGATCCGTACAGGTAGGCCACGGGGGCAAGCTCGCACTCGGAGGTCAGCTCGTAGGAAAAGTATTCGATGGAGGTGAAGCTGTTGCTCGGATAGCGAGAGGCCAGAAGATGACCTTCGCTGTCCATGCCCGTGTTGGTGGTGCTGTCCCCGCTATGCCAGAGCAGGACGGGAGCGCCTTCTCGCAGGGTTAACAGGGCAATGAGGTCGCTGTCCTCGTTGAGGATGAACAGCTCGTCCGAGCCGTCGGCGTTCATGTCCCGATAGGCGTAGCCGATGGCCCGGGGATGGTACTCCCCCTCCGTGTCATTGTAGCCGTCGTTGCTGGCGCAGGATAGGAGCAGATTGATATAGACGCGGTAGTCTTCGGGGGAGCTGATGACCATACCGTCATCGTAATCGCCGTTCAGCCACTCCTTGTACACGAAGCTCTCGGTCAAGGGCTTCATGGCGGTGAGGCTGTCCAGAAGGACATTATAGCTCGACGCATCGAACACGGGCTTGTCGGCGGTCTCGGTATCGGCCTCACCCTTCAAGGTATCCACCGATTGGAACCACAGACCTGCCGCTTTGGCGTGGAGCTTGTATTCAGCAAAATTAGCGGGGATCTGCTGGTTGAGATCCATGTTCTCTTCCTTGGAAAAGTCCCGCTTTTCCCCATTTTCCACGGCGTAGGCGGTGTCGCTCAGGTAGTCGATCACGTAGGAGCGTTCGGGCACCATCTCCCCGTCCTTGAAGCGGGAATAGTGATATTCACTGGACGACAGCTTATCATTTTCCTTAAAGATGTGCATGGTGAAGATTATACCGTCCTCCATCAGAACGCCTTGACGTATGGTCCCGCCTCGGTAGATCTCCACCAAGTAGGGCGCACCGTTCTTGCAGGCGTACAGGGCATAGAGGTTGCCGTCTCGATTCATGAGGAAGCACTCGTAGGTGCCGTCGCTGTCCAGATCGTAGAAAGCATAGCCCATGTCGGCTATATTTTCAAACTCGGTTTCGGGAATGAGGGTCTTGAGGGAGTCGAACAGCTCACTCGAAAGCCCCTTGGTGGCGGGGGACTCCACCGCGGTGACGTCCTCGCCGTCGGCGTGGGCTTGAAGGAGAACGGCGTATTCGGCCAGCAGTTTTCCGTACACGGTCGCGGGGTCTTGGTTCACAGGCCGCAGCAGGATGCAGGAGGCGCAGGATAACAGGGTCGTAAGACAGAGCAGCAGAGCGGCGGCGCGGGGGAGAATGTGTTTCATGGGAATGGTTCCTTTCAAGTAATGGGGGACAAGCCCCTCTACTTATATAAACGCAAGGGGAGGAGTGAATCTTACAATACTTTTGAAAAATTACACTTTTTTATAAGTAAAGGTCACTGCCGTCTCGGCCTCCATATCCATGGCAAATCCTTCATGGAGCAGAACGGCGGCGGGAATGATTGCCTTCTCGTCGGTCTCCCGGTTCCACAGCTCATAGGTAGCGCTCTCGTCCAGACCCTTCAGCCGCACCGCGCGATGCTCCTCGGCAGCGTTTGCAGGACGGAACAGCTGGATAAAGCCGCTCTCCGTCTTGGGGTCGTAAAATTCCCAGCCGCGCCAGGCCTTGTCACCCCTCGTCCACGCGGTGAGGGGATAGTAATCGGCGGTGTAGTAGGGGTTCAGCTCCTTCCACAGCTCAGTGTAGCGGCGGAGGCAGTCCCAATCGTAGCCCTCGGCGTAGACGTTCGCGCAGAGAGCCACCCACGGGGCGTAGGTGGATTGCATCATGTAGGGGTTGACCTCGCTACACTTGTCAGGCCCCACCATGCAGGCGCCGAAGTAGGGGAGCCACCCGAACAGGCTCTGGTGCATGGACTGCTTGTCGTCCTGACGGGAGTAGTCGTGGTCGGTCTTGTGGAGAGGTACCGAACGGCGCATACTGTCGATGTCGTTCCGCCCGCCTCCTGCCGCGCAATCGTCGATCATCATGTCGGGGTAGCGGGAAATGAGCTTGTCCCACAGCCCCCAGTAGCCTCTCGCGTAGCGGTTCTCCATCATGCCCACGCGGCCCTCGGTGTTGATCTCGGGGTGGGTGAAGATGACGGCGGGATTGACGCCGTAGTCCTGGCGGTAGAGGCTGATCTTGCCCTTATCCAATATGGAAGAAAACCGATCAAAGCACCAGTCCACGAAGTCGGGATCCCCCATGTCCACTAGGGGAGAGCCCAGCAGGTGGTACTTGTAGGGTATGCCCTCGGCAGGTGTTTCGGCCTCGGAAAGCCGCGCCATTTCAGGCTCAAACCAGAGCAGGGTCTTGACCCCGTGCCGCTCTCCGTGCTCGGATACAGCGGCGAACTCGGTGGGGAATCGGTCGGTGTCCACCATCCAGGTGCCGGTCTCCATCCAGCTTTCCAGCTTGACTCCCGGGGTCTTCCAGTACCACCCCGCATCCATCCACCAGTAGTCGATGGGGATGTTATGTTCCAGATACTTGTTCATGGCGTCGATCTGGTTGTCCTCGGTGGCGTCTCGCATCTCGGCGTAGAGCCAGGACGTACCGCCCGACAGGTGGGGCGGGAACAGCCCGCCCTCCACGCGGCGCATGATGCAGTCCATGAAAAAGTGGCGCCAGTGGTTGGTGGCGTTGTCGGGGTCGGCCTCGGTGTGGTGGAGCAGGGTGATGGAGGGCATGACCGCCGACTCCCCGGGCTGCAGGACGGCGTCAAAGCGCGCCTGACCCATGTCCATGCGGGTGCAGGGGACGGTGGTGCCGTCATCGGTCTCGACGGTGTCGGGGGTGAAGTCGGCCTTCCACATGATGGGCCAGCCCATGGCGATGAACAGACCGCCCTTTTTGTCCTTGATATGGAAGTAGGGGAAATAGTTGTAGGTACCCCGCCCCAGCTCGGGCTCCATGTGGATGGGTTTGGCGTTCCGTCCCGACAGGGGGAACTCGTAGGGAGCGTAAGCACCGTTTTGATCCACGCCGCCGTCTCCGTAGATGCCCGTAAGGACGGGATCGGTACCTATGTAGCCCATGGTGAAGGCGGATAGATCGGACAGGTGCGCAGACGGCGTATCCGTATGGTTTGCAAAGGTCACCCGCCAGCAGATGGCGTCATAGCCGTAAGGATCGTAGTCGGTGATCTCCACCGTGACGGTGAGGGTGTCGCAGAGCAGACCCGTTGTGCGGGTGATATTGCCTTCGATTCCGGTTGACAGGATAGTGAAATCCTCGGAAAAGCCGTGGTAGCGCTTGCCGCCATAGGTGTAGGCCACGGCGAGGTGGGCGAGGAAGCGTTTGAAATGGGAGGTCATGGGAAGGCTCCTTTCGGGTTTGAGTCAAGAATCAATTTGCTTGCTTGGCATTTTGGGGGATGGGGCCTGCGTTGTGGGCGATGACCAATTCTTCTATGGCCTTGCGGATCTCATAGCAGGGCTCACCCTCCTCGGCGCCTTGAGCCGAGATCATGTGACCCGACCAGCCGTGATCCCGATCCGTAATATCTGTATAGATGGGGCCCGAATACACGATGAAGGTAGTATTGCCATCCATGACGGTCACATAGGGATCGGGAGGGGTCACGTACTGAAATCGGCTTTCTTCCATGACTTCAAGAACGCTTTCGACTTCCTCGGCGGTCAGAGTCGTAATCGACTCGGCAAACAGAACATTGCGGGAGACCCAATGCCCTTCCTCGATCTCGGTGTTGATTTCCCCCCATTGCTGATAGACCAGCGAGCCTGTCCCATCGGCGTGGATGAAGAGATCATAGATATAAGTACCCGAAGGGCCGTAGGACTCCTTTTCGGGGAGGGGATCGCGGGGGATGGACAGGTCAAAGGATTCGCTGTACAGGCAACGGACGGTGGCGTAAGAAGACGGAACTCCCTCGGGCTCTTTTCGGTAGTTGACTTCGCAGCCGATCAGCTCGCACCAGATCAGGTAATCCTCCCACAAAAGCTCCCGCCACCGCGTCTGCTTATAAGGAAGATACAGGCACAGAGCCACGGAAACCAGCACGATGACAGCCAAACACACCGACAGAACGATAATGGCGATATTCTTTTTCATAGTAAAACACTCCTTTTGTGCTTTTATGATATGAGACACCAAAAATCGAGAAACCTTACAGGTTTTTGAAAAAAGACTTATAGAATTTGGGTTCGGCGGTGAGTTCAAATATACATTTGTAGGGACCGGCTCACAGTCGCTTCCCAATAAACGCCACCTCCGCAAAATCTCTGGGATTATGGCGAATAATATAATCAATGTAAGAACAGATCTGCTCCGCCACCACGCGGTAGCCCATGGGGCTCATGTGGCCGTGGAGATAGAAGAGGCGGCCATAGTCGCGATCCTGAACGGGGGCGTAGGCGTGGAGATCGATGACGTAGGTGTTGTCGAAGTACTCCGCCAGCTCACGGATGCGGGCTGCGTAGGCGGCGAGAGCGCGGGCCATGGGGTTGTCCTCGCCGTGGCCGTGATCCTCCCTCGGCATGGTGACAAGGAAGAACTTGGCGTTGGGTTGGATGGCCTTGTACCGTTGGATCACCCGGGCGTACCATCCCGTGAAGGTGTCGGCGTTCTGCTCGGGATCCTCGGGGTGGATGTCGCTCATCTCACCGAGGGGTTGATGGGCTCCGAACAGGTCATTAGCGCCCAGACCCACAATGTAGGCTTGGGCGGCCAGAGCGGGATCCCACCAACCGCGGGACTCGGCGTAGCCTTGGCAGTATTCCGAGGCGGTCATGCCCCCGCGGGAGAAGTTGTAGACGGTACAC
This sequence comes from Eubacteriales bacterium, assembly GCA_045602325.1. Taxonomy (GTDB): domain Bacteria; phylum Bacillota; class Clostridia; order Oscillospirales; family CAG-272; genus CAMEON01. Next base: position 11,228 of record JAZSBH010000017.1, read on the forward strand.
CCCGCCATGCGGGCCATATACTGCCCCCAGGAGTAGGGGAACATATCGTAGAAATGGTGTTCTCCCGTGGTTTCGTCCAGGGTCTCAAACTCCCCCGAGGCCATGCTGTCTCCCACACAGGCAATGGTGCGGAAGATGGAGGTATAGCCGCCGTCGGTGACAAGGTTATCCAGGGGCTTTTCGTCGGCGGGGGCGGTGTAGTGGTATTTGTTCATGGATAAACTCCTTTTTTGAGAAGGTTTTTGGAGTTTCCTAAGAACCTTCGCAATATTTGCCGAGGGCAAATTTGCCCCGAGCGCAGCGAGGATGTTTCCAAAAAGGTTCTTAGGTCGCCGGAGGCACGCTCTCCATCAGCAAAGCATGGGGGTCTCGTTCCCGATGAAGGGCACATTGACGAAATCTCTCGGATTGTGACGGATGATGTAATCCATGTAAGAGCAGACCTGCTCGGCGGTGAGTCGGTAGCCCATGGGGTTCAGGTGGCCGTGGAGGTAGAACATATGGGTGAAAGCCTCGTCATGGGCAGGGGCATAGGCGCGGAGGTCAATGACGTAGACGTTCTCAAAGTAGGCGGCCAGCTCGTGGAGACGGGCGGCGTGGGCATCGGCCAACTCGGCCTTGCCGGGAACGGATTCGTACATGACCTGGTGAGGCATGGTCACCAGGAAGAACTTGGCGTCTGGCTGGATGGCCTTGTACTGCTGGATGACGCGGGCGTAGTAGCCGGTGAAGGTCTTGGCGTTCCCCGTGGGATCCTCGGGGTTGATATCCGACATATCCCCGAGAGGCTGACCCGCGTTGATGAGGTCGTTGACGCCCAAAGCGATGACGTAGGCCTGGGCCTTCTTGTCGGGATTCCACCAGTCCATGGCGGCGGCGTAGGAGTCGCAGTATTCCGAGGCGGTCATCCCCCCGCGGGAGAAATTGTAGGCCGTAAAGCCCGCCATGCGAGCGGCAAACTGACCCCAGGAGTACTCGAACATATCGTAATAGTGACGCTCGTTCTTCTCGGGATCAAAGGTCTCGAACTCCCCCGAGGACAGGCTGTCGCCCACAAAGGCAACCGTGCGGAAGATGGAGGCGTAGCCGCCGTCGGTGACGAGGTTGTCCAGGGGCTTTTCATCGGCGGGGGCGGTGTAGCGGAATTGGTTGATCATGGTTTTGGTTTCCTTTCTGTTTCAATGGGTTATAGTTTATAATTGGTTTTTTATAGGGTGCGGGATTTTCTAATCTGGGTTTGTCGGTTGGTTTTATTTCTGTACTTTTCTGTCCATGTCGACAGAAAAGTACATAGAATCTATCGCACCGATAAACGGCAATTTACTTCTGTTCCCTC
>JAZSBH010000018.1:0-9304 GCA_045602325.1 Eubacteriales bacterium
CCCGACGAAGTCGGGTGGGGGAGTCTGCGTGCCAGTAGCATACGCCTTTTTTACGGATGAGAGCAATATGTTTTTTACTTGCGCATTCTCCCCCAGTCGCCCGCTGCAAGCAGCTGGCGCCAGCTCCGCCCCGGAGGGAGCCTCAGAGGACGGTATCACCCCGACAAACTGCAATTTGAAGTCTCGCAATCGAACAAATCAAACTTTGTACTTCCATTATACCACACCCCACCCCAAAAGTAAAGAGCCTCGGGAGAATTTGTTGTCTTGGGAGGATTGTTACAAATTTCACAAAAAACATCCGCCGATGTAACGATTTCCATGTAAAAAGCTCAATAATCTTGCCCAAAAGCATTGACAAACCCTTGAAAATATATTATAATTTATACTGTATATTCATGTGCCGAGCCATCAGCGCTTTGCATATAGATTGAAGAAAGGTAGTAGACAAATGGCTTTTTCTCTTCACGGGGTTCACGTGCCCCACAGAAAGAACACGGCGGACAAGCCAGCCGTGCGTATGGAGTCACCCAAAACCGTGACTCTGCCTATGTCCATGCATATCGGTGCGCCTGCGAGACCCATCGTTAAGGTAGGGGATCTCGTCAAGGTGGGCACCCTCATTGCCGAGGCGGGCGGTGCGGTCTCCGCGCCCATCCACGCATCGGCTTCGGGTAAGGTTACCAAGATCACGGATTATCTCCTTTCGGACGGTCGTACCGTTCCTGCCGTGGTCATTGAATCCGACGGGGAAATGACCCCCGACGAGTCCCTGACTCCCCCCGCGGTGGATTCCCGCGAGAGCTTCATTGAGGCTGTCAAGAACGCAGGCATCGTGGGTCTGGGCGGTGCGGGTTTCCCCACCCATTTCAAGCTCAACGTCGATCCCGCCAAGGTCGAGCATCTCATTATCAACGGTGCCGAGTGTGAGCCCTACGTCACCAGCGATACCCTGACCATGGTGGAGCGATCCGAGGATATGAAGGTCGCCTTGGAAGCCCTCAAGACACATCTGGGCATCAAGAGCATCATCATCGGCATCGAAAACAATAAGAAAAAGGCTATCGCCTCCATGATGCAGCTCATGAAGGATACCGCCAAAGGCTGCACCGTGCAGGTCAAGGTGCTCCCCGCTATCTATCCCCAGGGCGGTGAGAAGGTGCTGATCTATCACACCACAGGGAAGGTGGTCCCCATGGGCAAGCTCCCCATCGACGTGGGCTGTGTGGTCATCAACTGCACCACCCTGGCCGCCATCGGTGCCTACCTCAAAACGGGTATGCCCCTGGTGGAGAAGTGCGTGACCGTGGACGGCGGTGCGGTCAAGACCCCGCAGAACGTCATGGTGCCCATCGGCACCGCCATGGCCGACGTGTTTGAATTCTGCGGCGGCCTGAAGTCTGACCCCGCGAAGGTGGTCTACGGCGGCCCCATGATGGGCATTACCGTCCCCGACACTACCGCCCCTATTCTGAAAAACACCAACGCCATTCTGGCACTGACCGCCAAGGAGACCAAGCTCCCCAAGACTACCGCCTGCATCCGTTGCGGTGCCTGCACCAACACCTGTCCCTTCGGTCTGGCTCCCGCCGCCATTGCCAAGGCGTACAAAAACAAGGATGCCGCGGCGCTGGAGGATCTGTCTCTGAACGCCTGCATGGAGTGCGGCTGTTGCAGCTTCGTCTGCCCCGCCAACCGTCCTCTGGTGCAGACCAATAAGCTGGCCAAGGTATTCCTGAAAGAAGAAAAAGCAAAGGAGGGAACCAAGTCATGAACAACAGCCTGACCCTCTCGGTATCCCCTCATATCCATAGTGGTAAATCCACCTCCCGCATCATGCTGGATGTCATCATCGCCCTGCTCCCCGCCACCATTGCCGGCATTGTCATCTTCGGCCTGCAGTCTCTCTTGGTGGTGGCCGTTTGTCTCGTTTCCTGCGTGGGCTTTGAGGCGCTCTTTAATCTGATCGCCAAGAAGGAACAGACCTTCCACGACGGCAGTGCCGCCGTCACGGGTCTGCTCCTGGCTCTCAATCTCCCTGCCAATATCCCCCTGTGGCAATGCGTGATCGGCTCTCTGTTCGCCATCGTGGTGGTCAAGTGCCTCTTTGGCGGTCTGGGCTGTAACCCCGTCAACCCCGCCATCACCGGCCGAGTATTCATGCTGGTGGCCTTCGGCTCCATGACCAAGGCCGCATATCCTACCATTGTGGATGCCGTGTCGAGCGCCACTCCCCTGGCCTCCGAGGAATCCACTTCCCTGATGGATCTCTTCCTGGGTCTCCACGGCGGTGCCATCGGTGAGACCTGCGCGCTGGCTCTGCTCATCGGCGGCGTATACCTGCTGATCCGCCGTGTCATTACCTGGCACGTCCCCGTTGCCTTCGTGGGCAGTGTGTACATCTTCTCCTTCTTCATGGAGGGCATGGATCCCATGGCAGCTCTTGCCGCCATCCTCTCGGGCGGTCTGCTCATCGGTGCCATCTTCATGGCCACCGACTACGTGACCTCCCCCGCTACCCCCTGGGGAAAGATCATCTTCGGCGTGGGCGCAGGTCTGATCACCTTCCTGATTCGTTATTTCGGCTTGTATCCCGAGGGCGTATCCTTCGCCATCCTGTTCATGAACATCCTGACCCCCTACATCAGTTCCTGGACCAAGCATAAAGTATTTGGAGTGGGAGGGAAGAAAGCATGAAAAAATCTGTCGTAAGCACCTTGGTGCTGGTCTGCATCTGCGCCGTCATGGCCATCCTGCTGGCAATCACCAATATGATCACCGCCCCCACCATTCAGGCGAACGCCGATAAGGCCGCCAACGAAGCCCTCCTGCAGGTCATGCCCGACGGCGAAGGCTTTGAAAAAATCGAATTCGACGCCGAAGCCCTCCCCAAGACCGTCACCGAGGTCTACAAGGAGAAGAACGGTGGCTACGTGTTCCGACTCAAGACCACCGGCTATTCCTCCGACTTCATCATCATGTGCGGTGTCAAGGCCGACGGTACCGTCAGCGGTGCGGTCTGTCTGTCCTCCACCGAGACCCTGGGTCACGAGAAGACCTATGGCGAGAACTTCACGGGTAAGGACACCGCAGGCGTGGACGCCGTAGACACCATCTCGGGTGCTACCAAGACCACAGCCGCTTACAAGAACGCTATCAAGGACGCCATCAACGCCTCCATCATCCTGGGTGGCGGATCGGTGGATCTCCGCGACGAGGCTCAGATCCTGAACGATAACCTCTCCGCCGCTCTCCCCACCGCGGAAGGGAAGTTCACCAAGCTGTTTATCACCGAGGTCATTGAGGGCATCGACGCCGTCTATACCGCCGATAACGGCAAGGGCTCGGTCTACATCGTGGGTGAGTATTTCATCCCCGTGGACGAGAACGGCGGTATACCTGTGTATGACAGCATCAGCCCCGAGATTCAACAAAACGTGGCTGCCGCATCCGTCATCCTCACCGCCACCACTACCGAGGAGGTCGATCTGACCGCTTTCGAAGGTCTGCCCTCTACTCTGGTCTCTGCTAAGAAGACCGCCACGGGCAACTATATCCTGGAAATGAAGGCCGCAGGCTACGGCATCAACGGCGGCGACCAGTATCATCCCGCCTCGGGCGAGTATATCATGATCCGTCTGTCCCTGACGGCAGAAGGGAAGATCATCGATACCCTGACCGTCTCCCAGGCTGAGTCCCCGAAAATCGGTGATGCCTGCGCCGACGAGAAATTCTACGGCCAGTTCGACGGTAAGACCGAGGCTGACTATAAGGATATCGACGCCATCTCGGGTGCGACCATTACCACAAACGGCTATTTGAAAGCCATCGAGCGCGCCTTCGAGTGCGTAAAGATCCTGGAAGGAGGTGCCATAAATGAAGAGTAATAGCAGTATGTCTGTCCTGCTCAAGGGACTTCTCAAGGAAAATCCCGTATTCGTGCTCATCCTCGGCACCTGCCCCACCCTGGCCACCACCACCAACGTGGTTGGTGCCTTCGGTATGGGTATTGCCGCTCTGGCGGTGCTGGTCTGCTCCAACATTCTGATCTCCCTGCTCCGCAAGATCATCCCCGACACCGTCCGTATCCCCTGCTACATCGTGGTCATTGCGGGATTTGTGACCATCGTTCAGATGATCGTCCAGGCCTTTTTTCCCGCCCTCTACGATATGCTGGGCGTGTACCTCCCCCTGATCACGGTCAACTGCATCATCCTCGGCCGCGCCGAAATGTTTGCGGGTAAGAATTCGGTGGGCAAGTCCGCCCTGGACGGAATCGGTATGGGTCTGGGCTTTACCCTGGCTCTGGTGGCTATGGCCACCATCCGCGAGGTCTTCGGTGCCGCCTCCTTTGCCAGTATGGCTATCCCCTTCCTGGAGAATTACAAGATCGAGTTCTTGGTCAAGGCCCCCGGCGGTATGCTGGTCTACGGTCTGCTGATCGCTCTGGTCTTTGCCATCACCCACGGAAAGGCTCCCCTCAAGAAGAGCTTCTCCTGCGCCGGCTGTCCCAATGCAGGGAACTGCCACACCGGTGCCTGCAGTGAGAATAATCGAAATAACGAAGCCGAGAAAGGAGAGGTATAATCATGGAAATGTTCAAATCTTTGATCGTCATTCTGCTCTCCTCGGTGCTGGTCAATAACTACGTCCTCGCCCGCTTCCTGGGTATCTGCCCCTTTCTGGGCGTGTCCAAGAAGCTGGATCAGGCTACCGGCATGGGCATTGCGGTTACCGCGGTCATGCTTCTGGCCACCGCCGTGACCTGGCCTATCCAGTACCTGCTTCTGGACAAGGTGGGTCTTGGCTACATGCAGACCATCGTCTTCATCCTGGTCATCGCCGCCCTGGTACAGATGCTGGAGCTTCTGCTCAAGAAGTTCTCCCCCGCCCTGCATAAGGGTCTGGGCGTGTACCTCCCCCTCATCACCACCAACTGCGCCGTGCTGGGTGTAGCCATCAACAATATCACCGACTGCTACAGCTTCCTGGAATCCATGGTCAGCTCCCTGGGTGTTGGTCTGGGCTTCCTGCTCGCCATGGTGCTGTTCTCGGGTCTGCGCTCTCGCATTGACGAGACCAATATCCCCAAGCCCTTCCGTGGACTGGCCGTCACCCTCATTGCCGCCTCCTTCATCTCCCTGGCCTTCATGGGCTTTGCGGGGATCGTGGATGCGCTGTTCGCGTGAGAGGAGGTAGAGACTATGATTCCGATTCTGATCGCTTTCGGCGTTGTCGCCGCCGTTGCCCTGATTCTGGGCATTCTTCTGGCACTCATCTCCCATTTCTTTGCGGTTGAAGAAGACCAAAAGGTCAAGGCCGTCCGCGCCTGCCTCCCCGGTGTCAACTGCGGTGCTTGCGGCTACAAGGGCTGTGATGACTACGCCATCGCCGTGGCAGAGGGAACCGCCAAGCCCAATCTCTGCGTTCCCGGTGCCGAGGCTACCGCCAAGGAGCTGGGTGAGATCCTGGGCGTGGAGGTGGAAGCCCCCGAGGATATGGTAGCTTTTGTCCACTGTAACGGAAACTGTGAAGCCACTACCAAAAAGGCCTCCTACGACGGCATTACCTCCTGCAAAGCCGCGTCCATGCTCTACGGTGGACCCGATGCTTGCCGCTTTGGTTGCCTGGGTCTGGGTGACTGTGCCGCGGCATGCCCCTCCAACGCCATCTGCATGAAGGATGGCATTGCCCACGTGGATACCGGCCTATGCCTGGGCTGCGGTCTCTGTGAGACGGTCTGCCCCAAGCACATCATCTCCATGATCCCCCAGGAGACCGAGGCTGTGGTCATGTGCAGTAACACCGACAAGGGCGCTGACGCCCGCAAGGCATGCAAGAATGCCTGCATCGGGTGCAAGAAGTGCGAAAAGGTCTGCCCCCACAACGCGGTTACCGTCACGAATAATCTGGCGAAAATTGATTATGATATGTGTGAGGGCTGCGGACTCTGTGCCGAGGCTTGCCCCACGGGGTGCATGAAGCAGGTGATCTTCCCCGATATCCCCGAGCATGTGCATCCCCGCGATATCATTGACGAAACCAAGAATTAATGGATCCTATGAAGCAATCAAACAAGACTATGCCCGTCGCCAACGGCGGCGGGCATAAGCGTCGAAACGACGTGATCTTCATCGCCGCGCTGCTCCTGGCGGTGGCGTTGATCGGCCTGGCCTTCTTCCTCCTCCGCGGGGAAGGGGACACCGTCACGGTCACGGTGGACAAGGCGCGCTACGGCACTTACTCCCTGTCGGAGGATGCCACCGTGGAGATCCGTACCGGAGCAAATGGCGAGGAGTTGAACATCCTCGTCATCAAGGACGGAAAGGCTTACGTGGAGACCGCCACCTGTCCCGACGGCATCTGCGCCGCCCATAAGCCCATCTCCCGCGACGGGGAGAGCATTGTCTGCCTGCCCCATAAGGTGGTCATCACCGTCGTCACCGGGAGCGAAGAGGCTCCCGACGTCATCGCGTAAGGAGGCGTTCTATGCGAAAACAAGCCCATAAGATCGCCTTTCTTGGACTGTGTACCGCCGTTGCCCTGGTGTTCGCCTGGGTGGAGAGTCTGCTCCCTCCACTGATGGCGGCAGTTCCGGGGATCAAGCTGGGACTTCCCAACATTGCCATTATTTTCATCCTCTACCGCTTTGGATTGAAGGAAGCCGCCGCGGTGTCCTTCGTCCGCATCGTCGCGATGTCCCTCCTGTTCGGCAATCCCATGACCTTCGCGTACAGCGTGGCGGGGGGATTTCTCAGCCTGGCTGTCATGGCCGTCCTGCGGAAATTGGACTTCCTCTCCATGGTGGGTGTCAGCGTGGCGGGGGGTGTTTTCCATAACGTGGGGCAGATCCTCATGGCCATGCTCCTTCTGGGCACGGCGGAGCTGGGGTACTACCTCATTGTCCTCGCCGTGACCGGCACGGTTTCGGGTATTTTCATAGGACTGTGCGGTGGTTTTGCCGTAAAACGGATTCCAACGAAAAAAATGTGAAAATCCTGTTGACAAAGCAACATAGATGTGATACAATAAAGATTGTGTGCAACACAAAATTATAAAATACAGGAGAATTCTCATGACAAAGCTCATTTGCGTACTTCTCAGCGTTCTCATGGCTCTCACCGCCGCTTTCTTCGTCGGTTGCGAAGGTAAGAAGGATGAATCCGTCAAGCTGGGTCTGGGCATCTACACCACCATTGCTCAGGCTACCAACGCCGATGGCGACGCCAACGGTAAGGGTCAGGCGACCATGACCGCCGCTGTGGTGACTCTGGACGCCGCCGGTAAGATCGTATCTTGCCAGCTGGACACCGCCGATATCACCGTGGCCTACACCGGCGAGGGTAAGGCCATCGCCAACGACTCCTTCAAGACCAAGTATGAGCAGGGTAAGGACTACGGTATGGTCGCTTACGGCGCCAACAAGGAGTGGTTCGAGCAGGCTGATGCCTTCGAGGGCGTGGTCTGCGGTAAGACCCTGGCCGAGGTCAAGGCTCTGGTCGCCGGTGAGAATAAGGGTAATGACGAGGTCATCAAAGCCGGCTGTACCATCATGATCCACGAGTTCGTACAGGCCATCGAGAAGGCTTGCAACAACGCCGTCGTATCGGGTGCTACCACCGCTCACACCGTGAAGCTGGGTATCCACACCGAGCAGTCCACCAAGGATGCCGTGGAGGATGTCGTAGGCTACAACCAGATCGAGACCACCTTCTTCGCCGCCGCCGTGGATGCTGACGGTAAGGTCGTGGCCGCCGCCTCCGACTGCGTACAGGTACAGTTCACCTTTGACGCCGCAGGCGCTTCCACTTTCGATACCACCAAGGCTGTCTCCTCCAAGCGCGAGGCAGGTGCCAACTACGGTATGAGCCAGTGGGGTACCGACCTGAACGGTGACAAAACCATTAAGGAGTGGTTCGAGCAGGCTGACGCCTTCAACACCGCTTGCGTGGGTAAGAAGGCCGGCGAGATCAGCTCCCTCATGGGCGCAGATAACTACGGCTCTGCCGATCTGCAGGCCGCAGGTTGCACCATTCTGGTCAACGGTCTCGTCAAGGCCGCCGCCAAGATTGGCTGATGAATGAAACCGAAATGGGAGGCTTGCCTCCCATTTTTCGAACTGTGAGATTGGTTATGATGAAAAAACGTATTTTGGCTCTCGGACTGCTGGCGACGGTCTTGCTTTCCGGTGTCTTTTTTACGGGATGCGGAGGAAAACTGCAGAAGTATTCGTCCTACTCCTTCGACTACTTCGATACCGTCACCACCATCACGGGCTACGCGAAAAGCCAAGCGGAATTTGACGCCGTAGCCGAGGACATCCTCTCCGAGCTTTCGGAGTATCACCGCCTGTTCACCATCTACCACCGCTACGAGGGGCTGGAAAACCTCTGCACGATCAACGAGCTGGTGGACGGAGCACACCGTACCGTTACGGTGGATCGACGCATCGTGGATATGCTCCTGTACGCCAAGTATATGTATCAAAAGACCGACGGTCGGGTGAATATCGCCATGGGGAGCGTGCTTTCCATCTGGCATGCATACCGTGAGGAAGGGATGAATGACCCCTCTGCGGCCAAGCTCCCGCCCATGGATAAGCTGGCCCAAGCGGCGGAGCACACGGATATCAACTGCCTCGTCATCGATGAGGAAGCCTGTACCGTGACCCTGACGGATCCCCACATGACCCTGGACGTGGGTGCCATCGCCAAGGGCTACGCTGTGGAGATGGTTGCCCGCTCCTTGGAGGAGCGCTTCTCTCAGGAGAAGGGAATCGCCGGCTACGTCATCAACGTGGGCGGCAACGTCCGCACCGTGGGCAGTAAGGGGGATGGCACCCCCTGGACGGTGGGGATCGAAAACCCCGAGGAGGACGCCGAGAACCCCTATTTTGCATACCTGTATTTGTCGGGCGAGTCCCTGGTGACCAGCGGTTCCTACCAGCGTTACTACGTTGTGGAGGGGAAGCGCTACCACCATATCATCAACCCCGATACCCTCATGCCCGAGGATCTCTACCTGTCTGTTTCGGTGGTCTGTAAAAGCTCTGCCGATGGAGACGCCCTGTCTACCGCCCTGTTCTGCATGACCCCCGAGGAGGGGCTGGCTCTGGTGGAATCCCTGCCCGACGCGGAGGCACACTGGGTCATGAACGACGGTACGAAACAAAGGTCAAGCGGATTTGATGCCTATACCAACGCACCATAATGTGAGCAGCACTGCCTTCCCGAGGGAGGGGTGTTGCTTTTTCAAATTTGGGTTTATAGGAGAGCGGGAGAACGCCAAAGAGGAACTTCTTGAA
>JAZSBH010000019.1:0-10786 GCA_045602325.1 Eubacteriales bacterium
CGGTGTTATCATCCGTGAACCCATCAATATTGATGAGCCGATCATTTTGGATGACCATATCCCATACCCCAAGCGTACTACGGGAATTGTTCAAAACACTCCCGTGATCAATTATCCTACGGCACTCAATTTCACCAAGCGTATTGGAACGGTGGATTATGTTATCAATACCCACTTTGCCGAAGAAGGCAAAAACACTCTGCTTTCGCAGTTTCGAGATCTGATACTATCTCAAAAGCTGACCGACGACTTACTATGACAGATTTGCAAGGATACGCCGGGCATTGTATAATAAGGCTACCTTACAGCAATGCTCGGCTTACAGAAAGGAAAAGGTGATTATATGACAAAACAAGCCGAGAATAAAATAACCGCCCTCTACTGCCGACTGTCACAAGACGACGGGAGAGATGGCGATAGTAATTCAATTGTGAATCAAAGGGAGATCTTATCTCAATACGCTCGTTCCAATGGTTTTCACAATACACAATTTTTCGTAGATGACGGTATTTCGGGTACGACCTTTGACCGCCCCGATTTTCAACGTATGCAGCGGATGATCGAGAACGGCGAAATTGGCGCGGTCATCGTCAAAGACCTCAGCCGTTTCGGACGTAACTACCTTGACGTTGGCGAATACTTGGAGATCAAATATCCGACGCTGGGTGTTCGCTTCATAGCTATTCAAGAAAATGTTGATACCTTGAAGAACACAGGTACGGAAATGATGCCCTTCAACAACATTTTCAACGAGTGGTACGCCGCACAGACAAGCAAGAAAATACGCGCGGTTTGGAAAGCGAAAGCTGAAAAGGGTGAGCGCATAGGCTTTATAGCTCCGTATGGATACCAAAAATCCGAAAGTGATCCTAAGCAATGGATTGTGGACGAGCCTGCGGCGAAAGTGGTACGGTATATCTTTCAACTATGTATCGAAGGACTCGGTCCTACGCAGATTGCACATCGTTTGGAGGACGAAAAGGTTATTTGCCCCACGGCATATTATATGTCACTCGGGCGAAAGACCTCAAATTCTATGCCGAAACGAGGTGAATACGCTTGGGAAACTGCCACTATTAAGCACATCTTAGCGAACCGACAGTACACGGGTTGCACGGTCAATTTCAAGACCTCGCTCGTAAGCTATAAGGTTCACAAGACGGTTTATAACCCCGAAGAAGAATGGCAGATCATTCCGAACACCCAAGAGGCTATCATCGACGAAGATACCTTCAATCGTGTTCAAGAACTGCGAGATGGTCGCAGACGAAACACCGCCACGGGCAGAGAGAGCCTGTTTTCGGGATTGCTGTACTGCGCTGATTGTGGATCGAAGCTTTACTTCTGCGCGGCTAAAAGTATAAAACCGCACCAAGAGTTTCATCGATGCTCTGCATACAAGGAAAGTCGTGGCGGCTGTACTATCCACTTTATTCGTGAAGTCGTTTTAAGGGAAATGATGCTTGAACTTGTAAAGCGCGTAGCACTCTTTATTCAGCAGTACGAAGCGGTGTTCCTTTATATGTATGCCAAGAAGCATAATATTACGAAGGAAACCAATGTGCGAAATATGAAGGCTACCATTGAAAAGGACAAGCGCAGAATTGTCGAGATCGACACGATGATTGAACGTTTGTACGAGGACAATGTGCTTGGTAAAATTCCCGATGACCGTTTCTCCAAGATGATGGGCAAATATGAGGCGGAGCAAAAAGCACTTGTAGAAGCGGTTGCAAAGGCAGAATACTCCTTAAAGGTATTTGAGCAAGACAAGGTGGATCTCCGCATCTTTCTTGAAACCATTCGTAAGTGTACCGACATCAATGAGCTTACTCCCGAAATCGTCAACAGACTCATAAGAAGAATTGAGGTTCACAACAGCGAGAAGGTTGATGGAAGAAAGCGCGTAAAACTCGACGTTTATTTTACGGCGGCAGGTCTGATCGACATCCCCGACGAGAATGAACTCCGCGAAATGATGGAAGAAATCCGTAGATCCGCATAAGGACTAAAAAACAAGAATACGGTATATCTCTTGCGAAATATACCGTATTCTTGCAAAACTGTCCTTTAGGGTACGACCCTAATGACTCAGCCCCTTTTCTTTTTCTTATAAAGCAGCTTCGATTCAATCCTCGTCGAGATGCTGTGCTGTCTCGGCTTGTATAGCGGCATCGTAGGAAAGCATGGGTTCCACGTCCTTGCCCTTGATCTTGCGATCCACATAATTCTTGGTAATTTTCAGAACCAACGGCAGGAGAGCCACCACGCCGATGAGGTTGGGGATCATCATGAGACCGTTGAAGGTATCCGACAGATCCCAGGCCAGACCGCCCTCCATGACGGCACCGGACACGATCATAGCCACGAAAATGACCTTGTAGACCTTGACGCCCTTGGTTCCGAAGAGGTATTCGACGGCCTTGGAGCCGTACTGAGACCAGCCCAGCACCGTGGTAAAAGCAAAGAACAGCATGGCGATGGCCACGAACCAGGTACCGGGCGCACCAAAGTACTGACCAAAAGCCTGGGACACCAGCGTATCGCCATTGAGCTCACCCACGGGAGAGCCGGTAGCCAGATCGATGTAGCCGGTGGACAGCACCACCACGGCGGTCATGGTGCAAACCACGAAGGTGTCAAAGAACACCTCGAAGATGCCCCACATACCCTGCTTGACGGGTTCCTTGACGTTGGAGGAGGAGTGAACCAGCACCGAGGATCCGAGACCCGCCTCGTTGGAGAACACGCCCCGCTTAAAGCCCTGGGTCATGGTCTTCTTGATGAGCACGCCGATACCGCCGCCCAGCATAGCCGCGGGGGTGAAGGCAAACTTGAAAATGGAAACAAACATGGGGCCGACCTGATCGATATTGAAGCCAAAGATCACGAGAGCGCCGATAACGTAGGCTACGGCCATGAAGGGCACCACGATCTCAGCTACGCGGGCAATGCGCTGCAGACCGCCAATGATGATGAGGGCGCCGATGACAAGCAAGCCGATACCGATGATGAGGTGGATGATATTAATATCGGTGCCCGGAATGCTGCCCAAGGATGCATTCGAGAAGAAGGCGGCGTCCATATTCAGCACGATCTTATTGATCTGTGCCATGTTACCGATACCGAAGGAGGCCAGAATGGCGAAGCAGCAGAAGAGTACGGCCAGCACCTTGGCCACGGGGCTAAGCCACTTCTTACCGTAGCGCTTGCCCAGACCGTCCCGCAGATAATACATGGGACCGCCCGACCACTCGCCGTCCTTGTTGCGGCGGCGGTAGTAGATACCCAAGAGGTTTTCCGAAAAGTTGGTCATCATACCGAAAAAGGCGGCGACCCACATCCAGAACACGGCACCGGGGCCGCCCGTGACAATAGCGGCAGCCACGCCCGCGATGTTACCCGTACCGACGGTAGCGGCCAGCGCAGCGCAGAGAGCCTGGAACTGGGAAATGGTCTTCTTATCGGTCTTCTTGGTGGCGTTGCTGTTCTTCTTGAACACACTGGCGATGGTATGCTTCCACCAGTGGCCTATGTGGCTGATCTGGAATACCTTGGTGCCAAAGGTCAGAAGGATGCCCGTACCAATGAGCAGGATGAGGCCCGGGAGTCCCCAGACCGCGCCGTTGACGGCGTCGTTGACGGTTTTCACCGCCTTGAGAAACGCTTCCATAGTTGTGTTTCCTCCTTGAAACAAAATAAAAAACGCTGCCGAACCTCGGCAGCTCTGAAATAGGATGCAGACACAATATCGAATTGTTTGCCTGCTCTGTCCTTTTGCCTGAGAGATTCGGTCTGTCCTTTCGGACAGCCTTGCACCTTCGGCACCCACTTAAGGGATTCTCCAGAGCTCCTCCGCCAACGGTTTCACGGGGGATTCCGATGGCATCACGGGGAACGATGGGGGTATTATAGCACAAAACCTACGGTTTGTCAATAGAAATTTCGACTTTTTTTGCAAGATTCGCCGCGAAATCTTGCATTTTTCTCGGGTTTATGCTATACTTTTTTCAGAAAATTTTGCACACCGCGGCACATTTGCCCTCACCACGTTGTGTATAAGGGTGAAGGGACATACAAATCCCCGGAAAGGAGGTCAACCATGATCCTGCAAGACCACGAGATCGTAGCGCTGTACCACGCCCGCGATGAACAAGCCATAACATTCAGTCAGATGCAATACGGGCGGTACTGCCATACGGTCTCCATGAACATACTTTCCAGCGAGCCCGACGCCGAGGAGTGCGTCAACGACACCTGGGTGGCGGCGTGGAACTCCATGCCCCCCAAGTGGCCGCAGAATCTCTGCGCCTATTTGGGTAAGCTGGTGCGCCATATCTCCATCAACCGCCTCAAGGCCCTCCGCAGGGAGTGTCGGGACGTCAATCTGACCGTAGCCTTTGAGGAGCTGGAGGACTGTATCGCCGCCCCCGACGAGACCGAAAGCTCGGTCATTTGCGGGTGGCTGGACGAGTATCTGGGCACCCTGTCCCAGCTGGACAGACAACTCTTCGTGGGGCGGTACTGGTACAATCACAGCGTTAAGGAGTTAGCTCGGCACTACGGCCTGACCGCCAACGCCGCCACCAAGCGCATCACCCGCGTCCGCGAGGGGTTGCGTGCATACTTAATTGAAAGGGGGTACACACCGTGAGAGGCGAAGTATTGTTTGAAAAAATGACCGGTATATCCGAGGAATACATAACCGAGGCGGCTTTGGTGCCGGCGGTAGGAGCATCCCCCGCTAAAAAGCCCGAGAACCGCTTTGCCGCCCTGTCCCGCGTCCTGAACAGCGGGTGGGGGGTAGCCTGCATCTGCTTCATCGTCGCCATCGCCGCCGTGGTGGGGATGGTGGCTTGGGAGCCGATACGGGACTTTATTGGACAGGGGAATCATCCTTCCGGGCGGTTTACCTTCTATTATCAAATCGAGTCGCCTGGCAGCAAGCATTGCACTGCTCTGCCCGGAGATACCGTCTACGTGGATACGGCCATCCAAAACGAAGGAAAGGACTTTGAAGCATCCAACTTCTTCGCTCGAGCACACTTCGTTTTGCAGAGCGATCCTTCGGTAGTTTTGGAAGGCGTTCCTCACATGATCGATAAAGATGCGCATGCCACCGTACGTACCATTAAGAAAGGACGCAGGGAAACCATGGCCTTCATCATCCACATACCCGATGATGCCATCCCCGGGGTGTACGATCTGGTGCTGTCCTACGACGGCGAGAAACAGGTATTCGGAGGGGCTTTGACGGTGGGGGATCCCGACGCCAGATTTTCCTTCGGCTACGAGCTCGCGGGAGACGCCTTGACGGGGACACCCTATCTCATGGATACCTGGGTCATCAACGAGGGCGAGGCCTTCACCTATGAGGGTTCTTCTATGGGCTTTGCGCCTACTGCCTCGCTCGTTCACATGGAGACACAGTACCGCATAGACGGCTCCTTCGGCAGAGACGATGATCAGGGGATCTTCACGGTCAACCCGGGCGACGTGGGTCGTGTGACTCAGGAATTCTTCATTCCTGACGACGCGCCTACGGGTGCCTACGCCCTGCATCTGTCCTACGGCGGCATGTCCAAGACCTTCCCCGGAGCGGTGATCGTAGCCGTGCCCACCGACACTGCCCTCGAATACCCGCTCCTGGAGGACGGCCACCCCTTCTCCTTTGGCTACGAGCCCTTCGACGGCTTTGCGATTCCGGGTGATTGGATCGACATCCGGGCATGGGTCGTCAACGAGGGTGACCCCTTCTCCTTTGTCGGAGATCCCTTTTCCTTCCAGCCCGCAGCCACTCTGTATCACATGGAATCCGGCTACGTCATACAAGGATATCCGGCTCCCACCGGGGTAATGCCGAGACCCTCCAACGTGCTGACAGGGCAAATGGGGGCGAATTCCTATGAATTCCGTATCCCAGCTGCCGCGCCTACGGGAGAGTACGGACTGAAGCTGTCCTATAACGGACAGGAGCAAAGCTTTGAAGCGCTTCTGACGATAGCGATTCCCTAACATCCGTACAACACGAATAACCCCTATACTCCAAAAAGACCCGCGAGGACATCTCCCCGCGGGTTCTCTTTATACGCTTACATTGGGGCTCCGTAGGGGCGAACTGCGTTCGCCCGCGAGCGTTCACAGAACGCCCCTACGATGGGAATATACCTTACTGCCCGTAGGTTCCGTCGGCTATAGCCTTGACCTTGGCAAACAGCTCCCTTTCCTTGGCATCCCACGAATCGGGATCACCCTCATGCTTGACCGATGTTTCCAGGGACACACAACCCTCAAAGCCAATCTCGTGGAGGGCTTTGGTGAAATCCACCCAGTCAATAACGCCCTCGCCGGGTCTCCAATGGAGGTCGCTGATGCCGTTGTTGTCGTGGACGTGGAGGGTGGCCAGGTACTCCTTGCCGATCATGCGTACCGCGTCGGCAGGGGAGTCGCCATAGACGGCGGCATGGCCCGTGTCCAGACACATCCGCATAGTCGGAGTGTTCATGAGCTTGACGAATTCCAGAGTTTCATTCACACGGGACAGAGGGAGAGAGGTAAAAGGCAGATTCTCAAAGCAGATGGTAACCCCCACGTCCTCGGCCACCTTGCAAAGACGGCCGAAATACTCCATATTCATCTCCCACAGCTTCTCCTTGTGGGCGGGATTGTTCTCCCCGAAGGGCATGATGCAATGGATGACGAAGTAGGGTGCCCCCAGAAGGGCGGTGCCGCGCACACCCTTTTCCATGGCGGCGTAGCGCTCGGCACGGTCGTAGTCCGAGAAGTCCTGCGCCGGCCAACGCCAGGCGCCGTGGGTCTGGTTGACGAACAGGCCGCAATCCTCAATGATCTCTCGCTCACGGCGCAGGGTCTTTACGAATTCCTCTTCGGAGACGTGGAAGATTTTGTTCTCGGTATGGCAAAATTCTCCGTAATCTAAGGCGTCGTAGCCTTGGGTTCTCATGCGTTTCAGTCCTTCCTCGAAGCCGTAGGTACGCAGATAGGGGGAGAATTCGATACAGGTTTTCATCGGTTGAAAGCTCCTTTCGGGAGTTGAGGATTTACTTGGCTACGTATACGATACCGGCGACGCTGCCATCACGGAAGATGACCTGAAGCTTCACGCCGCTATCGGTGTAGACCAGATTATCGCCCACAGACTCGGCGGTAAAGCCCTTCATGGCCGACTCGGCATCCTTGCGGCTCATGCCAATGTAAAGACCCTCGGGGGTCTTGACCGAGTCGTCGGTCAGCTCGATCTTGCACACGATCTGACCGTTCTTGGCGGGAGTCGTAGATACGCGGAAGCCGTTGTAGGTGTAGATATAATCCTTGCCCGAGAAACCGCCGCAGGAATCCGAGCTGTTCTGGCTGATCCAACCGCCCAGCTTGTCAATGGTATCGTCGGCATCGGCGCCGATGACGACCTTCACGCCGCTACCGGTTTTGAAATACAGGTCACCGCCGCCCGATTTTCCGCCGCATGCGGCCAGGCACAGGGTGAGGGACAGAATAGCCAAGAGAACGGCCAGGGTACGAAGAATGGTGTTTTTCATGATGTTTGATTCCTTTCTTGTTGTGTATGCATATTATTGGGAAACGGTTTCATTGGACATGGCGGCTTTGCGGTCGTAGTAGACCCGGATCCGCTCTGTCCATACGGCCAACGCATGGCTGTTTGTCCGCTGATCGGGGATACCGTGGGTCTCGCGGAGAATGGCCCCGAAATAGCGGCTCAGCTTCTCAGCACCGTAGACGTTGAGATGGATACCCGCGTCGTAGGTATCGGTGGTCATATCCAGACCGATGGCGTCGGTCTCGTCCATAAAGTTGTAGTAGGCGAGGTCATGCTCGGCGGCATAGGCCGTGATCTGAGCATCCCACTCGTCGTACCAATGGTAGCGCCAGGAGTTGGTGGGGGCTTTGATGAGGATGAGCTCGATGCCCTTTTCCCCGCAGAGGGTAACCATGCGATCCAGGTACGCCATGGCGGTTTTGGGGAGGTTTACATCCAAAAGTGGGCTGGGTGCGGGCTCGTTCTCGGGGTCGGCGGGGACGATCCCCGTCTGCATGAGGTAGCCGCTGTCCGACACGGTAGGCTTATCCCTGAATGCGTAGGTAAAGTCCTCGACGGTCAACTCGCTCCAACGGCTGTGGAAGCGGAAGAAGGGGAAGACGTAGGTGAGGAAGTCTTCCTCCTCGGTCATGGAGGCTTGGATGGCTTCTGCTTTTACCTCCGACCATTCCATGCCGTCCAAGGCCATGCGGTTGTAGGCTTCCTTTTGGGGCTCGCCGTACATGAGGGCGAGAACGTTGAAGACCACCGCCTTGGGAGTCTCGTAGCGGAGGGTATCCTCCAGCATATAGTAGGAGTGCCAGACAAGCTGTTGGGCATTGCCGCGGAGGTAGGAGGAAATACCGTATTCCTCCCAGAGGATGGCAGGGACAAAGGACTCGTAGATCTCGCAGTCACCGATGAAGATGACGTCGTGGCTGGTTTCAGCTACCGCGGCGTAGTATTCCTCGGTGAGGTTTCCCTCGCGGGAGACGGTGAGATACTTAGGCATCAGCACAGGCGTCAGCACGAGGGGGATAGCGGCCAGAATCAGGAGCGCCAGCACCACGCAGAGGGTACGGAGCCACAGGGTTCTTTTGGGGGTATTTACGATTGTGTTTTCCATAACGTCCCCCCTTAAAACGTAGTGTAGATAAACGCGCCCGCGTCAAAGCCGATGCCGTAGCTGCCGAAGATCATGACAACGACGGCAAGACCCAGAACGGCCAGCGTCCATAGGACGGGGCGGCTTGCGAGTCGGTCGGCCACGGGATTTTCCTTCCCCGAGCGACTGACAAAGAAGATCAGGACGGTGGCCAGTCCCACCAGAATCCACACGGGGAGGGTGAGTCCCAGCTTGTCCATGAAGGAGCCGTCTATGAGGTCTCCCCAATGGCTGAAGTCGTAGAACATAGAGCCGAAGGCCTTGAAGGTCACGGGAACGTCACGGTAGCAGTCCAGAATACGGACGGCACCCATGAGGAAGAAGGTGCGGACACAAGAGAATCCTCCGTAGAAGGCGGATGCGGTAAGCCTCGGGAATCGCTTACGGAATTTTCCATACAACGGCTCGAACTCGCGGGAGACCAGAATGATGACGCCATTGAGTAGGCCCCAGACGATGAAATTCCAGGACGCCCCGTGCCAAAGTCCCGTGAGGAACCAGGTAAACAGAGTGGCCAGATACACGGGGAACCGCATACCGACAGCCTTGCCCAGATGGGCTCGGCTCCATTTGGTCAGCTTCTGCATGGGGGTACAGATGGACAGAGGATAGAAAACGTAATCGGTGAACCAGGAGCCCATGGTGATGTGCCAGCGGTTCCAGTATTCGGCGGTGGAGCGGGAGGAGAAGGGGCGGTTGAAGTTCTCGGTGAGCTTCAGCCCCAGCATACGGGAGACACCGATGGTAATGTCGATACCGCCCGTGAAATCGCCGTAGATGACCGCCGAGTAGAGAATGATGAGCAAGAGTACGTACATCCCGCCAAAGGCTTCGGGGTCGCCCACGATGGTCTTGACCGCCACCATGAGGGTGTCCGCCACCACCAGTTTCTTGAACATACCCCATAGCACGCGGAGCAGTCCCGCCGACAGGTTCGACCACTCGGCTTTGTGAGGCGTATCAAACTGTCCTGCCAAATCGTTATATCGACAGATGGGTCCCTGCATGACCGCGGGGAAGAAGGAGATGAACAGGGCGTACTTGCCGAGATTCGTCGCCGCCTGCGCCTTGCCGCGATAGACGTCGATGAGGTAGGCGGTAGAGCGGAAGGTGTAAAAGGAAATGCCCAAAGGTAGGATCAATGAAGGCATGTCCAGACGCGAATCGGTGAACAGCCCCATCACGTCGTTGACAATGCTCACGGTAAAGCCGGTGTATTTCAGCACCGCCAGGATGCCGAAGTTGAACACCAGTCCCGCCACAAGCATCCGAAACCGCTTCTTCTTCCCTGCCGCCTTGTAGGCCTTGCGCTCCTCCTTGGCCATGTCCGCCTTGTGGGCGGCTATGTAGTCCTCGTCACGCTTTGCGTGGTTGGAAATCAGGCGTGCCAATAGGTAGGTGGAGAGGATGGTGACCAGAATGAAGGGCAGATACCATCCCCCCGCCGCCGCATAAAAGAGGAAACTGGCAGTGAGCAGTACCACCCATTGTCCCCGCTTGGGGACGAGGTAGTAGAGGAGCACCGTCACGGCGGCGAATATGAGGAAAGGAAATGAGGTCAGGGTCACGGATCAGTCCTCGTCAAGACGGCTGATGAGCGCCCAGAGCGCCTCGGCGGAATCGAAATTCTCGGGCATGATCTCCTCGGCGGGAATCTGGACATCGAATCGGTCATTGATCTCGGTGATGAGGGTGACGATATCCAGGGAGTTGAGGATGCCGTTCTCGATGAGACCGGTCTCGGTGGCAAAATCCACGTCGTCGTGGAGCTCGGTGAGGATAGCGATGAGTTCGTTCATGTATGTTTCTCCTTGCTGTAGATTCATTTCAAATTTGGGTTTGTCGAAGAGCGGGGGAACGGCCTCCGGCGGCCAAGAACCTTTTTGAAAAAAGGTTCTTGGATCTCCAAAAACTTTTATAGTATAATGATTATTTTGTTAAAGGTTTTTGGGGAGTCCAGAGGGGCTTTTTGCAAAAAGCCCCTTTGGTCGTTCTCCTCGTTCTCTTCGACAAACCCAAATTTGAAATTGACAGAAAGGAATCAACCATGAAACAATACACCGTTA
>JAZSBH010000020.1:0-4663 GCA_045602325.1 Eubacteriales bacterium
TAAATGACCTCCTTTGTTGTTTTTGTTTGTGCAGTTGGCAGCCGCACTCTTATTATACAACAAAGGAGTCTTTATGTCATTATCAACTATGTAATTCTTACCGAACCACGCGTCTAACGCGTGGTTTTACTATACAAAAAGAACGGGGTCCGAAGACCCCGTTCCGGGAAAATCTAATCAGCGTCCCTGCTGCAGCTTGCGCAGAATGGAGGCCACCTTCTTGTCGAAGCCTCTGCTGGCAGAGCTGTATGCAGACGAGAATCTTTCACCGGAGCTCTTTACAGCCTCTTCAAACAGACTGCCGAAGCCCAGGGTGGTGAAGTACATAGCCATATCGTAGATGCGGTGCTGGAAGATGAGGTCCAGCATCTCGGAGGACTCCACGTCCTGTACGTTACGGGTGGTCAGCATGACCTCGTAGTAAGCGGGTCTGACCAGCTTCTGGGACAGAAGGGTGTAGACCTCCAGTACGTTGGAGAACTGCTCCATGTTATCCTGGCCGACGGAGGTGGGAATGGACAGGGTAGAGCCGATGCTGTGTCTCCAGGTGGAGTAGTGTGCCTGTTCTTGGCTGTACTTGGGAATCGGGATGACGCCGTATTCACGCTCCATGGTAGCGTTCAAACCGCGCAGGTAGCTGGCTGCCTCGCAGTAGAACAGGGAACGACCCTGAATGAATACTTCTTTGGAAACAGCTTCGCTTCCGTGAGGAGCGACGTAGGTGGAGTTGTTGTCGTGAACGATGGAGCGCGCGATGCTCAGAACGTCCAGTGCCTGTTCCATCTTATCAGCCAGTACCAACTCGGGAGCATCCATCTCACGGCTGTTGGCTACGTACTGCAGGCCTGCGCCGTAGAAGAAGGTGTTACCGATGGAGCCGGGGGTAGAGAAGCCGTAGGTGTCCTTCTCGTCCCACTTGCCATCACCGTTTTCGGTGGCCAGCTGGGAGATGATGGAGTTGAAGTAGTTCAGAGTCCATTCGCCGGCCTTGACGGTATCGTAGGGGTTGGCAACCTTATACTCCTCGCGGAGCTCCTTGTTGAACATCATAACGAAGGTCACGTCGTCATCCACGATATTGAAGGGACCGTCCATGAAGAACACGCGGCCGTCCAGAGCGAACTCCAGGGTACCGGCATCCCACCACTCCTGCTCGTAGTCGATGTCTAGGTCAATGTAGTTGTAGAGAAAGCCTGCGGTGGCGTTGTTAGCCGCGGTGTCGGTGGTGGTGGTGATGAGCTGGAAGTCACCGGTGGCAGTCTGTACTTCGCCCTGCACACGGCCCGTAACGGCGCCGTTGGCCACGGGGATCAGCACGAAGGTCAGGTTGCAGTATTCCTCGAAGAGTGTGTTTCTTTCGAATACGGCGTCATTGATGACACCGCTGCTGGACTCATCGCTGACGTCCTTCTCAGCCTCTACCTCCTCGGTAAAGCCGAATTCGTTGACGTACAGAATACCGAAATCATTACCGCCCCAATCGACTTCGCTGCGCAGTGCGGTCAGAGCGTCTTCAACGGGATCGGTTTCTTCCTCGGTGACGGTGGCGTTCGTGGCAGCGTTGCCGGTGTCAGAGCCGGGTTCTTCGGTCTCACCGCAGGCCACGAATACGGAGGCAACCATCAAAAGAGCTAACAGAAGACTTAAAAAACGGATTTTTGTGCTCATATTATTTTCTCCTTTACAAAAATGTTCGGAATAACGGGATGGAGCCATACGACTCCATCCCGAGGGGCAAGGGAAAGATCAATCCTTTTCCAGTTTTCTCAGAACGCTCTTCAGTTTCTTGTCGAAGCCTCTGCTGGCGGAGCTGTACTTGGAGCTGAAGTTGTCGGAGTTATCGTTGGTTGCGGTCTTGAACAGCTCAAAGAATCCAAAGTTGTTGAAGTAGAAGGACATCTCGTATATACGGTTGGAGAACATGAGATCCATCATCTCGGCGGACTCGGCGTCGTGTACGTTACGGCTGGTCAGCATGATGTCGTAGTATGCGGGTTTCAGATACTGATGAGACAGGATAGCGTAAGCCTCCAGGATCAAGCCGACAGTCTCGGCCTTGGCCTCGGGGATGGCAGAGGTGACCGAGAAGGTGGAGCCGCTGGCGTGGGTCCAGGTGCGGTAGAATTCCTGTGCCTTATCGTACTTGGGCACGGGCAGAATACCAAACTCGCCGTCCATTTCCTGGGTCAGGGGGGTCAGGTGATTGACCACCTCACCGTAGAACAGACCGCGGTTCTCCTTGAAGGCGGTCTGACCCAGACCCTCCTGACCGGGAGGAGACATGTAGGAGGCGTTGTTGTTGTGGTAAATGGCCTGGGAAAGCTCCAGCACGTCCAGAGCCTTTTCCATCTGTGCCTTGTCGGTGAGGAACAGGGTGATCTCACCGTCGCTGCCCGTGTTGTTGATGTAGCGAAGGTCAGAGCCGATGAAGAAGGTGTTGCCGTACTCCCAGGTGTTGATGAAGCCGTAGGTGTCCTTTTCGTCCCACTTACCGTCACCGTTATCAGCGGAGATACCCTGAATGACGCTGTTGAAGTACTCCAGCGTCCACTCCCAGTTACGAACCGTCTCATAGGGGTTGGGAACGGTGTTCTGGTAGGTTCTCTGCATTTCCTTGTTGAAGATCAGAACGTAGGTAACGCCGTCGTCTCCGAAGTTCAAGGAACCGCTCATGAAGTACACGCCGCCGGCCAAAACGAACTCGGCAGTACCGCTGTCCCACCATTCGCCCTCCAGATCCATACCCAGATCGTAGAGGTTGTAGAGGTAGCCGGAGGTAGCTAGGGATGCGCTATCACCCAGACGGTGGTCGATGAACTGGAAGTCACCGGTAGGAGCCGAAGCTTCATTCTGAATGGTGGTGCCCATAGCCCCCGCTTCCTTTTCAATGGTGACCCACTTGAGGTTACAACGATCCTCGAACAGGGAGTTTCGGTTATAAACTGCGTCGTTGATGACCTGGCTGGAGCCGCCCTCGGTATCTACGACACCGTTTTCGCCGTATACCTCGTTCTTGAAGGCGGCGTTATACAGAACGGCGAAATCCTCACCGCCCCAGTCGATGTCGCCCAGGTCATCCAGAGCCTTCTTGGTCGGATCCTCGGTTACGGCTTCGGTAGCGTCTTCTCCGACGGTGGTCTCGCCATCGGGGGTATCCACAGGGTCGCTGCAAGCGACGAGAGTGGAGAGAAGCATCACGGTCGCCAGTAGAAGAGTCAGTATTTTCGTCATGACTGATTTCATAAGATCAGCCTCCCTTCGTATAATTATCTTCTATTATACAATAGATTGCTTTTCGGACATCTTTTCATCACATTTTGTGATGGTAAACAATGTGTGAAGACGCTAAGAAATGGTGGAATTGGTGATGAAAAGCACCAAAATTTGCAAATCCTCTTGACAGATTCCTTGTACTGTTGTACAATATAAGAGTATATCCCTCGCGCTTGCGCGCAAAAATTCAAGATAACGGAGAATCACACGTATGTATCGCATCGGTATCGACCTGGGCGGCACCAATATCGCCGCCGGTATTGTCAATGAAAATTTCGAGATCGTCTGTAAAGCCAGCGTCCCCACGGGCGCCGAGCGTCCCGCCGCCGAGATCGCCGCCGATATGGCTGCCCTCTGCCACACCGTCTGTGAAAAGGCGGGGATTGCTCCCTCCGAGATCGCCTCGGTAGGCATCGCATCCCCTGGTATCGCCAACCACGACGCAGGTGTGGTCGAGTACTGCTGCAATATCCCCTCCTTCAATCAGTTCAACGTCTGTGAGGCCGTGAAGGCGGGCTTCCCCGTGGATCATGTGTTCGTGGAGAACGACGCCAACGCCGCCGCATGGGGCGAGGCCATTGCGGGCGCCGCCAAGGGTACCTCGTCCTCCATCATGATCACCCTGGGTACGGGTGTCGGCGGCGGTATCATCATCGACGGCAAGGTTATCTCGGGCTTCAACTACGCGGGCGCCGAGCTGGGTCACATCGTCATTGAGGTGGACGGCGTGCAGTGCGGCTGCGGCCGTAAGGGCTGCTGGGAGGCCTATAGCTCCGCCACCGCTCTCATCCGTATGACCTCCGAAAAGCTGGCCGAGTGTCAGGCTTCCGGCCGCAAGACCATCATGACCGACATGGTGGAGAAGGCGGGAAAGGTGTCCGGTCGTACTGCCTTTGACGCGTGCCGTCAGGGCGACGGGGCAGGGGCTGAGGTCGTGAAGAAGTACGTCCACTATCTCGCTCAGGGTCTGGCTAACATCATCAATATCTTCCAGCCCGAAGTGCTGTCCATTGGCGGCGGCGTGTCGGGCGAAGGCGATTACCTTCTGGATATGCTGGTTCCGCTGGTGCGGGAGGAGGCCTACGGAAAGGGCATTGTCAAGGGCACCGACATCCGCATCGCATCTCTCGGTAACGACGCCGGTATCATCGGCGGCGCTGTGCTGGGATTGAAGTAAGACAAAAATCGAAATCAGTAGCCAATACGTCAAAAGCGGCTGAGCCATTTGCTTTTTGAAAGCATGTGGCTCAGCCTTTTTGTATAGTAAAACCACGCGTTAGACGCGTGGTTCGGTAAGAATTACATAGTTGATAATGACATAAAGACTCCTTTGTTGTATAATAAGAGTGCGGCTGCCAACTGCACAAACAAAAACAACAAAGGAGGTCAT
>JAZSBH010000021.1:0-17387 GCA_045602325.1 Eubacteriales bacterium
CCGTACTTCTTGGTATCGTTGAGCTTGGCGTACCAGGGCTGGAGCATACCGCCGCCGCGCCACTCGATGCCGATGTCCGAACGGATCTGTCTGTCGGTCCACAGGGCCTCGGCCTCGTCGTGCCACTCCTGACCCTTCCAGCGCCACTTGCACCAGGCAAGGACGCAGACGTTGGGCTCGTGGGCGGCGTAGGGGAACTCACCCGTCAGGGTCTCGGAGGCCACCGTCTCATACTCGGTGACGGCGGGCAGCTCCTCGGCGCACTTGGTCAGCACGAAGCAACGGGTGCCTGCGGCCTCCAGATCCATGCTGATGTAGTAGGTACCGCTGACTTCACCCGCCAGAGCGGAGGCATCGTAGCGGGTACCGTTCTCCAGATCCCACTCCTCCACGGCGTAGCCGGCGGGAGCCTTGACAGCCAGGGTCAGATTCTCTCTGGGCTGGCCGCGGTCGGTGTTCAGCACCACCACGGCGTAACCGTCGCCGCCGAAGTCCTTGCGGACCTGGGCGAACACGGCCTTCTCGGTCTCGCCCTCGCCGTTGGTGATGGAAACGAATTCACAGGCGTTCTCGCGGACGGCGGAAACCAGAGCCTCCTCGTCGAAGGGGATGGTGATTCCCTGCTCGGCGAGCTTGGCGGGCTCGTCAGACTTGACGGCATTGACGTATGTGGGAACGTCGCCGCAGAAGATGACCTTACCGCCCTTGTCCATGAATTCCTTCAGGAGCTTCAGGGTAGTGGGACGAATGGTGAGCATATTGGAGACGATGACGGTCTTGTAGGTGGCTTGCCCCACGCGGAGGACAGGGGTGCCATCAACCGTATCCACCGAGGCCATGCGGGACATCATCTCCTCCTCGCCGTAGTCGAAGTCGATCTGATGGTCGGTGAGGTAATGGAAGAGCTGGGCGTATCTTTGCTCGTAGGGAGCTACATCGGGGGAGACGTTGGAGATCCAGGACGCGAAGCCTGCGTAGGCCTGACACCACACCGACTCGATAGGATTCAGCAACAGGACGTCACAAGCGGCCTCGCCCTCGGACATAACCAGACCGAAGCGGGCGAAGTAATCCTCGACCTTGCCGTAATCCTTGTACCAGGGAGACTGGTGGAGGATGGAGGCGGGGTAGTCGCGCTTGGACTCACCCTCCATGGTGTACCAGGACAGGTGCTGGCAACGGAGGTTGATTCCGAAAAGTGCCTGCCAGTCGCCCACGGTCTTATGAGCCTTGAAGTCGAACTGCCAGCCCGTACAGCCGTAAAGCTCGGACAGGAGCCACTTCTTGCCCAGCTGACGGGTGGCGGAGGCCAGCTGCTTGACGATCCAGTAGCAACGGTTATGCTCGGTCAGCACGTCCACACCGGGGTAGCCCATATATTCGTAGAAGCGCATGAGGGAGCCGTTGGGAACCGTCTGATTCATGAGGCTGTCCTCGTGGAGGACGTGACCTGTAAATTGAATGCCGTGGTCGTTACACCAGTCGTTCAGGGGCTTGGCGAAGCGCTCCAGGAAGAGGGCGTTGGCCAGGTCAATGTAGTGGAGCTTGACGGGAGCGACCAGCTCACCGTTCTTGCGGTAGAACAGCTCGGGGAGAATGGGACGGCAGGCAAAGCCGTAGCGGGTCTCGAACTCCTCGAAGATATCGTCTGTCCAAGCAGTGGCACAGGACATGACGCCGTCATGCTCACGGCGGTTGTCGAAGCAATGGCCGCGGTGGGGCTCATCGGTAAAAATACCCTTGATGCTTCTCCCCAGGCGGTCGCCGCAACGCTTGGCGTACTCCTCGTGGGTCATCTCGATGAATTTATCGGTGGCCTTACGGCTCATGGTGTCGATGTAGGTGGTGCCGTTGTAGTTAGAGTTGGGCTCGTCGGGCACGATGGCGAAGCGGAGAGCCTTCCACTCGCCGGGGTCGTTCGCGGCGGCATCGGCCAGCTCCTCGATAGCGGCCTTCACGGCGCGCTGAGCGCACTTGCAGCAGGCGATGGAGGCAGTGTCCAGCTCCTTATAGGTGTAGAGGTTGAGACCGTCCAGCTTGGCCACGTACAGGGCAAAGGACTCATCGTTCCAGTCCACCTTGTCGGGGGCGGACTCGTAGATGTAGAGGGACTTCATGCGGTACTGGGGATCCACGGTAACCTTACCGCCCGCGGAGCCCGAAGGCCATCTGTCCTCGTCGTAGAGCCAGGCCTCCATGCCGTCCTCCTCGGCGGCGTCGGCCACCTCGTTGATGAGGTCGAACCATTCCTCACCCAGGTACTCGGTGATGAGTCCTGCGCGGGAGTGCATGAAGTAGCCACCCAGACCCATCTCCTTCATGACGTGGGCCTGACGCACCAGCTCCTCGCCGCGAAGCTCGCCGTTCCAGGACCAGAAGGGCTTGCCACGATAGGCGACCGAAGGGGAAATAAATGCTTGCTTGATCTGTTTTGTATCCATGTTTTTTCTCCTCTCTGAAAAACGGGATATAAATTTCTTCTTATTCAAATGGATGCCGATACCCTTTGCGGGCATCCCGCCCGAGGGCGGTTTCTATCCTTTTCAATTATACCAAATAGCGGCTTTTTTTGCAATAGGGTATCGTGAATTTATCCATATTTTTTTATTTCATGCAATCGCCGAATAGAGATTTTACCTGCGGATTTGGGTGTCGAATACCGTTTTTTGCCGTCGCAAGTTGTCGCAACCTGTTCCTTTTATGGTCTTGCTTTGGCGTCGTGTGTCGAATTTATTGATTTTTTCTTCCTGCTTATTATCCTTTTTGGAATCTTTTTCGATATTGTTTTCTTTTTGTTTACATTTTGTTATTGCAATGTGCACATTTCGTGTGGTATAATGGTGGCACAGGGATAAGAGAGCCGACGGAGACAGAGTCCCGTCGAGACGGATCACCAAAACGTGATTCGAAAAAGAACATGGAAAAAGACGGTAAACGCCGTTTGATAAACGGGAATAAACCCGCCATAAGCCGAAAGGAAGATACATTATGACAAAGTCCAATTACATCTGCACCTGTGGTATTGATATGGCCGAGTATGCAAAGCTCTTTACCTATGCCCCCCTCTCCGAGAACACCTGCGCCGTAACCGGATACACCGGCTCCGAGCCCACCTCTCTGCTGATTCCCGGTCAGGATCCCGAGGGTCGCGTAGTGGTGGCCATCGGTGACCGTGCTTTTGCTAACTGCGGTTCTCTGCGCGCCGTGACCCTGCCCGATTCGGTGGAGTCCATCGGTGTTCGCTCCTTTGCCTTCTGCACGAATCTGCTGGATATCCGTTTCTCCTCCGAGAGCCGTTTGGCTTCTATCGAAAGCCGCGCCTTCATGGGCTGTGAGCGTTTGACCGTGCTTCGTTTTGGCCGTCTGCATAATCTGGTCAGCTTCGGCCGCAGTGCGTTCGCTTACTGCACCCGCCTGCGCTCCGTGGTACTCCCCGAAGGTCTCCTTGAGCTGGCTCCTTCCCTCTTTGAGGGTTGTACCGCCCTGGAGCACGTTCGCCTTCCCGAGACCCTAACCACCCTCCGCACCGGCGCCTTCTCGGCTTGCTCTTCCCTGCGCGTGCTGACTCTGCCCGGTTCGGTAAAGGTCATTGAGGACTGCGTGTTTGCCTGGTGCGGTCACCTTTCTGACCTGCGCCTTCCCGAGTCTGCCTGCATGATCGCCGCGTCGGCATTTATGGATTGTGTGGCGCTGGAGGATGTTTTGAAGGTAGGTTGATCCCTTTCCGATCATGACAAAGGACAAGTCCCGCGACTTGTCCTTTCCTTCTATTGACATTCCCCGCCCGATATGATATAATGAATCACCCTCCCCGAAAGGAGTCCCACATGATCTACCTCGAATCCTTCCGCTTGGCCTCCGAGAACGACGAAACGATATACTTGTTAGCTGACCGCCGATCCGGTAAACTGAACATGTCCTGTATGGATATGAACAACGCCTATCCCTTTAAGATATTCCCCTTCAAGTATCTGGAGCGGCTGGAATTCTCCCTCATCACCATTCTGTACGGGGGTAACGGTTCGGGCAAGTCCACCATCCTTAACATTATCTCCCAAAAATTGAAGCTCCACCGCACCTCTCCCTTCAACTATACGCCCTGTTTTGAGGATTATCTGACCTATTGCCGTGCCGGGCTGACACGGGACAAGAACCCGCCCGAGGGGAGCTGCATCATCACCAGCGACGACGTGTTCGACTTCATGCTGAACTTCCGTGCCCTCAACGAGGGCGTGGATCGCAAGCGGGATGAGCTGATCGACGAGTGGCGCGAGCTTCGCAAGGGAGGTTTTCAAATGCGCTCTCTGGAGGACTTTGAAGAGCTGCAACACCGCCGTGACGCGTGGACGAGCACTCGCTCCGATTACGTCGCCCGACGGCTTCCCAAGAACCTCCCCGGTCAGTCCAACGGAGAGAACGCCTACGGCTACTTTGCCGAGAAGATCCGCGGCAACGCCCTGTACCTTCTCGACGAGCCCGAGAACAGCCTCTCCGCCGAGCGGCAGATGGAGCTGGCTACCTTTATTGAGGACAGCGTGCGGTTCTACGGCTGTCAGTTCATCATTTCCACCCACTCCCCCTTCCTGCTCGCCCTTCGCGGAGCCAAAATCTACGATCTGGACAGCCGGCCTGTGGAAACAAAGAAGTGGACCGAGCTTGCCAACGTCCGATTGTATCATGACTTCTTTGAGACTCATCGGCATGAATTTGAATGAATGTACATGGCTCACACTACCCTCGGGCGGTGTGAGCCATAAAATGTTTTCAACGGTGATCTTTTCGATACGGGCCAGCTCCTCGATCAAGTCTTGGAGTAGGGCGAGGGTCGCGGCATACTGCAGATGATCTCCCGTACGGGCATTGGCTTCCAGTGTCATGAGTGCTTCGGACACGCGATCGATGGTGTTGTAGGCAATCGAGAGTCCCAAAAGAGGCGTATGATGCTCCAGTTTTTGTCGAATGGCAGAGATCTCATCGGGGGTATTTTGAGGGTCGGGTATGGGTGGAAGCCTCTCGGCCATAGTCAGTAATTCCTTCGTGGTATTCCGAACGTAAACAGTATTGAGTACGACCGCAATCAAGACCAGAAGCAGAAGAATACCGGCAATGATGCAACCCTTCATGAGGCCACCTGCTCTTTCGGATAAAGACGCGCCTGCCCACTGTCATCCACCAAAAGCAGGAAAACATCCGCCGCTTTCAGCTTATGGGTGAGCAAAAATGCATCCAACCATCGCTCGTCCTTCCCCGCCAAGGAGAGGTTACGGGTATTGATCTTTCCGTCGCAAACCACCATGTGCATCATGCCTCGCTCGGTCGTTTGAATCCCCAATTGCTGAGTCGTCGCCGTTTGTTCCCTTGCCTTTTTGACTACGCTGATCTGCCCGTTGGGCTCCAGGATGGCATACTCCACTTCGTCCGGGTCGGTCACGTCCTTTTGGCGAAGCTGGGACAGCAGCTCCTCGGAAGAAACACGCACCGAACGCATAACCGTACGATCCGGTATACCGTGATGAATGAGGATCGCCGGGCGTACGGAAAATAGATTTTTCAGTAGGGGTATTTTCAAAAGAGCCCCCGATAAGAGCACCTCCAACGACGTGAGTACCAAAATCGGTAGGATGGCATGAGATAACGGAATTTCGGTATTGGTCAGCGGCAGGGATGCGATCTCGGAAACCAGGAGGGTTGTCACCAGATCGGATATTTCCAGTTCACCCAGTTGACGTTTTCCCATAAAGCGCATGATCATCATGAGGGAAACGTAAATAATAAGGGTTCGGATCAGGATGGTAGTCATGGAAGCCTCCGTGAAATACTTTTTAACAGTATTCCCCGAAGCTTCACAA
This sequence comes from Eubacteriales bacterium, assembly GCA_045602325.1. Classification (GTDB taxonomy): domain Bacteria; phylum Bacillota; class Clostridia; order Oscillospirales; family CAG-272; genus CAMEON01. Next base: position 5,850 of record JAZSBH010000021.1, read on the forward strand.
GCTATGAGTCAGCATCGACTTACGCATACAGATAAACGGCATGACCTCCGAACGGACGGTCATGCCGTTATATCTGCTTACTGCAGGCTCTCCAGATAAGCGACCACGTCGCCAACGGTTACCAGCTTGTGAATATCGTCATCATCAATGGTAACGTCGAACTTTTCCTCACAGATCATGATGAGATTGGCCAGTTCGATGGAATTGATGCCCAGGTCGGAAGCCAACTCGGCATCGGCGGTAATGGCGTTGGGATCGATCTGCAGCTCTTCCACGAGCAGCTTTTTCAGGGTCTCGAACATATTGTGTACACTCCGTTTCTCCGCTGTGCGGACTTGATAGGGCAGGTTTCCATACCCTTCTTTATAACAACGGTATTATTATAGACCATAGAAGTTGATTTGTCAAGATGTTTTTGAATTTTTTGGCGAAAAATCGTGTGTTTAACGTGAACGGAGGGTGTTTTTCGCTTTATATCCCAAAAGAATTTAGAATCAATCCCCGTGACCAAGCGGGATCTTGTCCCGAGTGACGGTAGATATTACCCCCAGCGCATCGCCGTCCGTCAGCAGACGCAGACGGGGCGCTTCCTCCGTGGGCAAGGTGACCGACAGGTAGCAGAGGGAGTAGCCGTTGATGCCCGTACCGGCGGTATAGGTCAGATGCAAAACGTAACCATTCTCTCCTTCCAGCAGCTCAGGTGTGGCGGTAAGAGCCGCTCCCCCGTGGGGATAGTATACGAGATAGGTGAAGGTGGTATGCCCATCAGCGGTCAATTCGTGACGGAGAACGTATGCGTCGAATTGATCGTCACGGTCGGAGGAGGAACAGCCGGCCAGCCAAATTCCCGTGGGAGTCTCCGCAGAATAAGCGGTATCAAGAATACAGTCCTGAAAGGTGATGACCGTATCCCCCGAGGCAACGTAGGTCTCCTTGGCAAAGGTTTCCCGATCCTCGTAAGAGGGTTCTTTTTCGGTGCAGGCGATAGTGGACAACAGGAGTGCGAGGGACAGCAGGGACAATACGATCCATTTTGGGGATTTCATAGACATACCTCTCGGTGCAGACGCATATAATGAAGCGGTTCAACTTCCCTGCGTCGTTTTTTGTTCTGCCACCATTATACCTGACTTTCGAGGTACAATCAAGCGGAATTTATGAATTTTCATGCGGGACAGGCCAAAATCTGTCAAACGATTTTCCATACCGTCCCGCGCGGTGCGACAAACGGCGCGGGGACGGTCGGGTATAATGGAAGCATCATTGGTATGGAGGTATGGCATGGAGGTTGAGGTATACGCCGATCTGTTATTCTTGATCAACGCGGGTATGGACGGGTTATGCTTTTGTCTGACGGGACGATTGCTCCACCGAAAATTATCGCCGTGGCGGGTACTTCTCGGTGCGGTGATCGGCGGAATGTATGCGGTGGTCGCTCTGCTCCCGGATTTGGGACATGCCATGGCGCTTCTCTGGGACGTGGGGATATGTCTCGTCATGTGTGCCATCGTATTCGCGGGGAAAGGATCAGGCGGCGGACGATTTTTCCTTTCGACGGTAGTGTATTTCGTATTGTCCATGGTGCTCGGTGGAGTGATGACGGCCCTCTACAATCTCCTCAACCGTGTAGGCTTTGCGGAATTTCTCCCCGAGGGAGAGGACGGGCTCGGTACCTGGCTGTTTGCTCTGCTTGCCCTGGTGGGCAGCGGAATCACTCTCTGGGGAGGACGCTTCTTTCGGAGATCGGCGACTGTACGGCACTGCCGTGTGGCGGTGGAACTGGAGGGGCATCGGGTAGAGCTGGAGGGCATGGTGGACACGGGGAATCTTCTGCGGGATCCCTTAAGCGGCCGAGCCGTGATCTGCGCGGAGCGACAATCCCTGACGGCGGTATTGTCTCCTGCTCTGGCGGACGTCTTGCAAAACAGCAACGACATAACGTCCCTTTCTGCCCCGACAGACGCCCGCAGATTGCGGCTCATCCCCGCCGGGACTGCCACTGGAAACGGAATCCTGGTGGGCATCCTTCCCGATCGGGTGGAGATCACGTATACGGATAAAAAGCGGGAGCAGCTACGGGTGGTGGATGCGGTCATCGCCGCGGCGGATCTGAACGAAACCCAGGCACTTGTGCCGTCGGAACTGATGGATTCATTTTAGGAGAGGAAATATATTATGAAACAACAGTCATTTCTGGATGTATTCCGCATCCGTATGATGCGGTTAGCCTGTGTACTGCACAGGCGGAGAGGCGTATACTACATCAACGGCCCCGACGTTCTGCCACAGCCTTTGTCACGTGAGGAGGAGGCGGTGGTCATTGCCACGCTTGAGCAAGGAGGCGAGGGAGCTGAGGAGGCCCGTTCCCTGCTCATCGAGCGGAATCTGCGTCTGGTGGCTTTCATCGCGCGGCGGTACGAAAACTCGGGTGTAGGTATAGAGGATCTCATTTCCATCGGAACGCTGGGACTCATTAAAGCGGTCAACACCTTCCGATCGGATAAAAATATCAAACTCGCAACCTACGCCTCCCGCTGTATCGAAAATGAAATTCTGATGCATTTGCGCAAGATCAGCGGGCGGCAGGAGGTGTCCATTGACGAGCCCCTCAACACCGATTGGGACGGCAACGAACTGCTTTTGTCGGACGTATTGGGGAGTGATGAGGAGCCCGTGATCCAGGAACTGGAGGAAGCCGAGGAGCGGCTGGCGCTCCACCGCGCCGTAGCCTTGTTAGAGGAACGGGAGCGCTTCATCATCGAGCTACGCTTCGGGCTCAACGGACGTCGAGAAATGACCCAAAATGAAGTTGCGGATCTACTGGGGATATCCCAATCCTACATATCTCGTTTGGAAAAGAAAATATTGAAAAAATTACGGATCGCTCTGGAACAGGCATGATCCATGGGGTTGACTTCGAATGCATGGGTCAACCCCGTTTTTTTTCACAGAAAACCCTTGGTAAGCAAGAAAATAATTATTTTGATTGACTAACATTTTTCGACACCAGTTAACACGGAATTCATTAATTTGTGGTATTATTATATATATAATTTTCATACTACCGATTAGGAGTTGATCAGATATGGCGAATGTGGATCGTGCTCTCCTGCCCTGGGAGATCATTGACATCCCTCAACACACGGAAGCGGATGGTCGTTTTGCGGCGATTGGTATTGACATTGGTTCCACCACGGCAAAGATCGTGGTCTTTTGCGATGGGAAACTGGTGTATTCCTGTTACGAGCGACACTTTTCCCAGGTGCGCCCCAAGACGCTGGAGCTTCTTCAGCGCGTAAAGGATCTGGTAGGCGACCGTCCCGTGCGTGTCGCGATCTCGGGCTCTGCAGGACTTGGTCTGGCTAATGCTGCAAAGATTCCCTTCGTTCAAGAGGTCTTTGCCACGGGTGAAACCATCAAGCATTTGGAGCCCGACACCTCAGTAGTCATTGAACTGGGCGGCGAGGATGCCAAGGTTATCTTCTTCAAAGGCGGTGTTGACGAGCGTATGAACGGTACCTGCGCCGGCGGTACAGGCGCGTTTATCGACCAGATGGCCACCCTGCTGGACGTGACTGTGGAGCAGTTGGACGAGCTATCTCTGCACCATACCCGGATCTATCCCATCGCTTCCCGTTGCGGCGTATTCGCCAAAACCGACATTCAACCCCTGCTCAATCAGGGCGCGGCGAAAGAAAATATTGCCGCCAGCATCTTTGCCGCCGTAGCCTCCCAGACCATCGCCGGTCTGGCACAGGGACGCAAGATCGACGGCAAAGTCATGTTCCTGGGTGGGCCTTTGTACTACTGCCGCGGTCTTCGTGCCGCCTTCAAGGATGCCTTGAATCTGGATAGCGAAAACGCAGTCTTCCCCGATTACGGGCGTTTGTCGGTAGCCCTCGGTGCCGCCCATTATGCCTGTGGATTGGAAGAAGTCACTAATATGAATACCCTGCTTGCCGGCGTGGAAGCCTCCACCCACGAAAAACTGGAAGCGGCTCATACCCCGCCCCTGTTTGCAAGCGAGGCAGAATACCGGGAGTTCTGCGACCGTCACGCCAAAGCGTCGGTCAAGACCGTTTATCCCTATGATTATACCGGAAATGCGTACATTGGTATTGATTGCGGCTCCACCACCACCAAGCTGGTGCTCATGGGCGAGGAGGGCGAGCTGATCTACTCCTACTACCATTCCAACCGCGGCAACCCTGTCAGCATCGTACGAGAACAGCTTACCGAGATCTACAAGATCTGCGGTGATCGCATCGCCATCAAGGGCTCGGCAGTCACGGGCTACGGTGAGGAACTGATCCGTCACGCTTTCCACATTGACCGCGGCCTGGTAGAAACCATGGCTCACTTCACCGCCGCCAAGTATTTCAATCCCAACGTGGATTTCATTCTGGACATTGGCGGTCAGGACATCAAGTGCTTCAAGGTAAAGGGAGACGCCATCGACTCCATCATGCTTAACGAGGCATGTTCTTCGGGTTGCGGCTCTTTTATTGAAACCTTCGCCCGTTCCATGGGCTACGAGGTGGACGAATTTGCCCGTAAAGGTCTCTTTGCCGAAGCCCCCGTGGAGTTGGGTACCCGTTGCACGGTATTCATGAACTCCTCGGTCAAGCAGGCTCAGAAGGACGGTGCCACCGTAGGCGATATTTCCGCCGGACTCTCTCGCAGCGTGGTCAAGAACGCCATCTACAAGGTTATCCGCGCCGGCTCTGCCGAGGAACTGGGTCGGGAGCTGGTGGTACAGGGCGGTACCTTCCTCAATGACGCAGTGCTTCGTTCCTTTGAGATTGAGATCGGATGCAACGTCATCCGTCCCCAGATCGCAGGGCTCATGGGTGCCTTCGGCGCGGCACTGTTTGCCCGTTCCCTGCACCTCAACAAGTCTGAGACCATGAGCGCCGAGGAACTTGCCTCCTTTACGCACGCCTCCAAGGCCGCTACCTGCCGCGGATGCGGAAACAATTGCCACCTCACCATCAACATCTTTGCAAACGGGGAGCGGTACATTTCGGGCAACAAATGTGAGCGAGGTGCAGGACGAAAGATCCCCGAGGGGGCTGATATCATTCCCAATCTGCATCAATACAAGCGTGACAGGTTCGCCGCCATGGAAGAGCAGAGCCGCGACGGCGGACGGGGCACCATCGGTATCCCCATGGCACTGGGTATGTATGAGTTGGCACCTCTGTGGCACACTCTGTTTACCGAGCTGGGCTTCTACGTGACCTTCTCGGGCCCCTCTACCCGAGATCTCTACTTGAAGGGCCAGTTCTCCATTCCCTCAGATACCGCCTGCTACCCCGCCAAGATCATGCACGGTCACATCGAACAGCTGACCGAGCGGGGGGTAAATGCAATTTTCTATCCCTGCCTGACCTATAACATCAACGAAAACACGGGAGACAATCACTACAACTGCCCTGTGGTGGCCTACTATTCTGAGTTACTCAAGGGCAACATGGAATCGGTACGCAAAACCGAGTTCCTCCATCCCTATCTCAACATCAACAATAAAAAAGAACTGGTCAAAGAACTGTATGCTCTTCTTGGCAACCGCTTGGGCGGGTTTAAGAAGGCCGAGATCAAGCGAGCGGTCAACAAAGCCTTTGCGGCCTACGACAAATGGATGGCGGATATCCGCCACGAGGGCGAAACGGCACTCAAATGGGCAAGAGAGCGTGGGAGTCGTATCATGATCCTCTGCGGCCGTCCCTACCACACCGACCCCGAGATCGGACACGGCATCGATAAGCTGGCCACCTCTCTGGGATTTGCCGTGGTTACCGAGGACAGCATTGCGGGACTGACGTCCAATGCCCCCGTGAATGTGCTCAACCAGTGGACCTACCACGCCCGCCTCTACGCCGCCGCCCGTTATGCGGCTGACCACGAGAACGTGCAGTTGGTTCAGCTCGTCTCCTTCGGTTGCGGTATTGACGCCATCACCACCGACGAGGTGCGTACCATTCTGGAGTCACGCGGTAAACTCTACACCCAGATCAAGATCGACGAGATCACCAACCTGGGTGCAGTCACCATCCGTCTGCGCTCCCTGATCGGAGCACTGGAATACGGCGGGCAACCCGAATCTCACATTCAAAAAGTTGCGGAAGGAGGGATCTCCCATGAGTAAAAAGAAAGAACCCGTGGTGGTATCGGCATACAGCGACATGCCCGACCGCGTGATCTTTACCGAAGAAATGCGGAAGACCCACACCATCCTCATCCCCAATATGCTTCCCCGCCACTTCAAGATCATCTCCCAGGTATTCAACAATTACGGCTACAAGACCGAGCTTCTCACCGACGGACTAAACGGCGACGGCCAGACCGTCATCGATGCCGGCCTGAAATACGTGCACAACGACGCCTGCTACCCTGCCCTTCTGGTCATTGGACAGTTCATTACAGCCCTCAAAAGCGGTCGCTACGATACGAGCAAGGTGGCTCTTCTCCTGTCCCAGACGGGCGGCGGCTGTCGTGCATCCAACTATATTTCCCTGCTCCGCAAGGCGTTGGTGAAGGCGGGCTTTGCCCACGTACCCGTAATCTCTCTGAACTTCTCGGGACTGGAATCCATGCCCGGCTTCAAGATCACCATTCCCATGGTGGTTCGTCTGATGTATGGCATTCTGTACGGGGATCTGATTATGCTGCTTGTCAACCAGTGCCGCCCTTACGAGCGTGTCAAAGGGACGGCCGAGGCTTTGGCTGACGCCTGGAGCGAGCGCCTCGCCAATGAAATGACAGGCGTAAACGCCGGAGAGCACGCCAAGGAAGCCGTACGCTACAAGCATATCAAAGAAAACTACCGCGCCATTATCCGGGACTTTGCCGCCATCGAAGGCATTGAGACCCGCAAGACAAGTCCCAAGGTTCGGGTTGGCATCGTGGGGGAGATCTACGTAAAATTCTCTCCCTTGGGCAATAATGGTCTGGAGGACTTCCTTGTAGCCGAGGGTGCCGAGCCTGTACTGGCAGGTCTTTTGGACTTCTGCCTGTACGTGGTAACCAACAACATCCTGGACTACGAGCTTTACGGAATTGGCAAGACACGCGCCAAGATCTACCGCATAGCCGACAAATTCTTCCTTTCCAAGCAGGATGATCTCATTGAGGTCATCCGTGAGGAAGGTACGTTCGACCCGCCCACCTCCTTCCGTCATACCCGCACCTTGACCCGAGACTACGTGGGCATGGGTGCCAAGATGGGTGAAGGATGGCTTCTCACCGCCGAGATCCTGGAGCTTATCGACGAGGGCGTAAACAGCGTGGTCATCACCCAGCCCTTCGGCTGTCTGCCCAACCACATCGTGGGCAAGGGTATGATGAAGCCCATCAAGGAAAATCAGCCCGAGGTCAATCTGGTGGCCATCGACTACGACGCGGGTGCCACCAAGATCAACCAGGACAACCGCATCAAGCTGATGCTGGCGAATGCCAAAAAGTAAAAGCAAAACACTACAAGCAAAAAATCCCCTTGGCGGTCGGACGCAAGCCGTCAATCAAAAGGAACCATTATTATGAGATTTCGTGAAAAGCTCGCCCGTTTTCTGTACGGTCGGTACGGTGCGGACAGCCTGTACAACGCGCTGTTCGTTTGTGAACTGATCCTGCTCTTTATCGGTACTATTCTCAACGTACTGGGTAAAGTAGAGCCGCTCCTGGCCATCATTTCCATGATCCTTTACGTTGCAGCGCTGGGTCTTATGATCTTTGCCATGTACCGTTTCTTCTCCCGCAACATCGCCAAGCGCCGTCGGGAAAACGAAGTATGGCTCCGCTTTAAAGCCAAATTTCGACGCAAACAAAAGCCCCATCTTCCCCCCGACACCGCTGATCACATCTTCCGCTCCTGTCCTCATTGCAAGGCGACTCTCCGACTGCCCAGAGAAAAAGGCAAGCATGAGGTAAAATGCCCGCGATGCGAGGGACGGTTTGGAGTCAAGGTGAAGTAAACGAAAAGATCCGCACACGGTCGTATGGCCGTATGCGGGTCTTTATTTATGATCAGATCTTTCTCCTTTCAATACGGACCGTATACTTTCGAAAATTCCCGGACGGTTCGTTTGATGGTGCCATCGATCCCGGGATCACAAAAGCGTTTGATATGCATAGGGATCTCTCGGTAGAAGGCCTCGGCTATCCCGCCTGCGATACACGCCTGGGTATCTGCATCTCCACCCAAAGAGACCGCATTCCGCACCGCGCTTTCATAATCGCCGGATTCCAGAAATGCGATAATAGCCGGCGGTACGCTGTACGAGGTACGGCTGTCAAACACATGTTTTTCCCGTATGGACGCAAGAGAAACAGACAGATCATATTGAAAGTGGGTGTGGATATACGTACGAATGGCGTTCTTCCCCTCTCCGTGACGGGCAAGAAACACCGCCGCCGCCACAGCTTGAGCACCGATAATGGCTTCTCTGTGATTGTGCGTAGGCAGACAAGCGGCTTTGGCTTGTAGCAGGGTTTGTTCCATTGTCTCATAGGCATAGCCAATGGGGACAGCGCGCATAGCCGCGCCGTTACCGTAACTGCGATTATTGCGTGCGTATGAATCTTTTGCCCATTTAATAAACATCTGACCGTAACCTGCGTGTGGGTAATAGGTATAGAATTGGCGGTACTGAACCGCGTATTGCTTGGCTCGATGCCGAAGTTGTAGCCGTGTGATATCCGCAGAATCATCCAGAATCGCACGGCAAACTGCGGCGGTGAGCACGCTGTCGTCGGTAAAGGTGCTGTCCTTTTCAAGGGGGAAATCATAGGATTTGGTACAATGGAGTTCGTAATAAGAGCCGATCACGTCACCGTAAAGCGCACCGAACATGATCTTGCCTCCTTATTCGTTATATTTCAATTTTTCCACCGTCCACCCCGTGAGGTGCTTGCAGAGATCAGCGGCGGCCTTCTTTGCCTCAGCCAGATCATGCTCCAGGTAGTTGCCGCATTGCCACCGCTCAGTGCCGGGGATCTCTCCCTCGTAGGCGGCGATAAAGGCGAAGGAATCCTGCACCAGCTTGATGGCTCGCTCGTGGCTGACCGAGTCACGAACCAGCAGATAAAAGCCGGTACGGCAACCCATGGGGCCTACGTAGACCACCTCGTCTGCACATCCGCTGTTGCGGGCGTAAGTGGCGAACAGGTGCTCGATGGTGTGGGCGGCGGGGGTGGGCAGGTAATCGCCGCCGTTGGGGATCTTCATGCGGATATCGTAGGTGACCACGTCCCCGTCGATACGGGAGATGTACATGCCCTCGGTGAGGGTATCATGGTTGACGGTAAAGCTGGCGATGGTTTTCATGGTGTTATCCTTTCTGCCGTGAGGCTATGGTTCGTTGATTTCATTATAGCATAACCGCCCCACGGTGTCAAGCCTTGGAACAAAAAACCTCTCCCCCGATGAGGCAGGGGAGAGGTAAGAATGATGAATATGGATGATGGTCAATCGTTCGGAATGATCATGTCCCCATCGTACTTGTACCCGAACTGGTACAGCTCGATGTAGTCCAGCTTGAAGCTGTTGGCGCGCTCAAAGACGGCGCAGTTGCCTTCCACGGTCACATAGGCGGTGTGCCCCTCGGTGGTCAGTCTCGGAAACCTTCACGTAGCCCTCGTAGAGCAGCCCCATATCGGCGGTGTAGCCCAGTCCGTCTACGGTCAGAGTCGCCACCGACTGACTGCCCAACAGGAGTCCGTCAATGAGGCGGAAATCAGGCTGGGCGGGGTAGTTCTTCACCAAAGGATAGTAGGAGACGGTCAGACCGATCAGAGAACGGGGGATGGTCACGGTCAGGCGGTCACCCTTCACGGCGTAGGCCACGGTGCCGATCTCCTGTCATACGCCGTCCTTGTAGGCGCAGAGGGTGGTGACAGTGTCCGAGACAACCTCGTAGTTAATGAGGAAATCGTAGCCCTCCCAGCCCGTGGTCTTGTCGGCGTCGGCGTCGATGAACAGAAGCATCCAGTTCTTGCCGTCCTTGTAGGAAGTCAGATTCGCGGCGGCGCGGGCGTACACGTACAGATTTGCGCCGTCGGCGGTGATGCCGGACTCCACGATAGCGTCAATTTTCCAGTTCCCCCGCTTCAGCCAACTCCAAAAGCCCCTCCCACGCCTCGGTTACAGCCCCCGCGTCATACTTGGCAAGGGCATACCGCAGGGATGTGGGACAATCCTCGGGCATGGGTAGGGTGATGGCAGGGAGCATTTTTTTTTGAATGGCGGTGAGAGTCACGTCCGCACCTTCTTTGATCTTAACCATAAGAATCTCCTTTATCGCTTTATCGGTCTTGTTTTTTCAGCGGCGATGGGAGGGATGCTTCCCAGCCGTGTGAGTCACCGGCTTTTGCTTGGGACGGGTAAGGATCCCACCGATCAGATGGACGGGAATCGTGGCCAAACGGATCAACCACGCAACGGCAGTAGGCAAACCATGTATCCCGCCACCGCCAAGCAGAGCAATCAAACAGAGGATTGCGGCAAACAGGCATCCACAAATCAGGCTCCCCCCCACAGCACGCTCACCGTGACATTTCCCAGCCGTAATTCCACCCGCCAAAGAGGCCAATCCCAAGGCGGCCGCAGATAGGGGGGAAACGAGGGACGTGGGGTCGGGACTTTGATACGCGGCTGCCGCCAAAGCGGTGACAAATACAAGCGCGGCTACGGTAGTGACTGCCAGAGGCAAAAGCGACCTGCGAAGTATATGCGAAAAGCCGCCCGCAGTATCGTCAGACGGCTCCTCGGCGTGCCCGAGCCGCCCTGCCGACAAGGCGGGGTGGGACAGGCGGTCGGGGTGCTTCCCGACGGATGAATGATTGGTCAATTGTCTTTGGTTCATGGACAGCCCCTCCGTTCAATTACTACTGCATTGTATGCGGATACGGGACTTGTCAGAACCTCAAAATCAATCTTGGGCGTCCTCGGCCTTAACGTCCACACGGGAAACGGCGGTCTTGAGGATGCGGATACGGGTGCGGTCATGGCTGGTCTCCAGAACCAAGGTCTCTTCCTTGATGCTGACGATCTTACCGATGATACCGCCGATCGTGGTGATCTCATCACCAACGACGAGGTTGTCGCGCATGTTTCTGACTTCATTCTCCTGCCTTTTCTGGGGACGGATCATAAAGAAATAGAAAACGAGTACCAGACCGCCGATCATGATCAGCGTCGGCCAAAGACTACCGCCACCTGCGGAAGCAGCAGTATCCGCCAGAACGGCAAAGGTATTGAATAACATCATAAAATGCCTCCTAAATAATTACATATCGCTTTATTATATCGTTTTGTGGATCGATTGTCAAGAGCAAAACGGGATTCTTCCCGACAACTTCAAAGGTTTTTCACAAAAGATTCAAAGAAAAAGGAAAAAACGCCTGGGAAGCCTTCCGCTCGGATAATCGCTTTTCTTCGCTTTGCGAAGCGGGGAGCGTACGTCAGGCAAAAGCGCCCGATACTCTTGCTTCGTAATCAGACAAACGCCTACGGTGCGTGCCTCTCCCTTTACCGAAAGC
>JAZSBH010000022.1:0-8735 GCA_045602325.1 Eubacteriales bacterium
AGAATCTATTAAATTTGTAAATTCTTTTGTTTTTTGGTCTGTCTACTTGACAGGGGGCACATTAAACCGAGCTTTTTCGGGAATGCAGGGGGATTTTGCGTATATAGGAAAAAATATTTGATAATTTTTTGAAAATATTTAAGAATTCTATGGATTTTTCTTTTATTTTATGATATAATGTAAGGGCTCATTTGAACGGGCGTACTGCGCCTTCCGATAAACGGATGAGCAGTATACCTATGTAATTTATTAGGAGGTTGTATTCAAATGAAAAAGAAGCTGACTACGGTCGATTTTCGCGGTACGGCAGAGCAGGAAGCAAAGCTGCTGGAAGTGATCGCGAAGTACGACGGCGTAAAGGGGGCTATGATGCCCATCCTGCAGGAGGCACAGGAGATCTACGGCTATCTGCCCGTTGAGGTGCAGAAGATCATTGCCGACAAGACCGGCATTCCCGCCGAGCAGATCTACGGTGTCGTTTCCTTCTACTCCCAGTTCAAGCTGAACCCCGACGGTGAGGTTGCCGTGGCCGTCTGTCTCGGTACCGCTTGCTACGTTAAGGGCTCGGGCGACATCATCGAGGAATGCTCTCGCATCCTGAACGTTCCCGTGGGCAGCACCTCTGCCGACGGTAAGTACTCCCTGGAGGCTACCCGTTGCATCGGTGCCTGCGGTCTGGCTCCTGTCCTGACCATCAACGGCGAGGTTTACGGCCGTCTGGTCGCCAAGGACATGGCCGGTATCCTGGCTAAGTATATGTAATTTCCATCCTACGGTAGGGAGCTTGGTTATATGAAAATTTCTACGATCCAAGAGCTGCTTGATGCCGAGGTCGTCTGCGGCGAGGAATATCTCGATCACGAGGTTCATTCTGCCTGCGGCAGCGACATGATGAGCGACGTACTGGCGTACGTTAAGGATCAGGCGGTATTGCTCACCGGACTTGTGAATCCGCAGGTGATCCGCACGGCCGAAATGATGGACATGGTGTGCGTCGTTTTCGTTCGTTCCAAGAGCCCGTCGGAGGAAATGATCCGTCTGGCAAAAGAGTCCGATATGGTGATCCTCAAGACCAAAAAGAGAATGTACGAGGCGTGCGGTAAACTGTACGTCGGCGGACTGGGTGTCAGTCGGACTGAAGTCGAAGCGGTGAAGTGATATGAATGAGGCAGTAAGATTTCATTTTGTGGTGGACGGAGAGGACTTTACCTCTGCGGGTCAAGCCTCGGTGCAGATGAAGAAGAATCTGCGCAGACTGGGCATCCCCCCCGAGACCATCCGCAAAATTTCCATCGCCATGTATGAAGGAGAGATCAACATGGTCATCCACGCAGGCGGCGGTACGGCGGAAGTTCTCGTGTATGAGGACCGCATCGAGATGATCCTTACCGACCACGGTCCCGGCATTGCGAATATTGAACAGGCAATGCAGGAGGGCTATTCCACAGCCCCCGATAACGTGCGCTCTCTGGGCTTCGGCGCGGGCATGGGACTCCCGAATATGAAGCGCTATACGGATGATATGAGGATCGACTCGGTCGTCGGAGAGGGAACCACCATCACCATGACCGTCCGTCTGGTCTGACCGTCATCTCCCCAATTTCGGCACAGCATCGACAATAGCCGGGAAAGGAGACACGGGTGCTATGAACTCGTATGAACATTCGGTATCTCTGGACCTATCACGCTGTACGGGGTGTACGACTTGCCTGAAGCACTGCCCCACTGAGGCCATCCGCATCGTGGACGGTCACGCCAAGATCAATCCCGAGCGCTGTATCGACTGTGGCATCTGTATCAAGATCTGCTCCAGCAAAGCCAAAAAGGCTACTTACAGCCGCTTGGAAAAGGTGCTGAAACGCAAGTATAAGATCGCGTTGCCTGCGCCTACTCTGTACGGGCAATTCGAGGATCTTGAGGACGTGGACTACGTGCTCCAAGGACTCAAGGACATTGGATTTGACGACGTGTACGAGGTGTCCAAGGCCGCCGAGCTGGTTTCGGCGTACACAAGGCTCTACCTGAAGACCGAGGGCATTCCCAAGCCGGTCATCAACTCCGCCTGTCCCGTCGTACTCCGTTTGATCTCCTTGCGGTATCCAACCCTGAAGGAGCATATCATGCAGCTCCTGCCTCCCATGGAGGTGGCTGCACGGCTGGCTCGTGAACGCGCCATGAAGGAGCATCCCGAGCTCACCCGCGAGGATATCTGCGTATGCTTTATCTCTCCCTGCCCCGCCAAGGTCAGTTACGTCCGCAACGGGTTCGGAGACTACAAGAGCGAGGTGGACGAGGTCCTGTCCATCAGCGATATCTATTTCAATCTTATCAACGTCATGCGCCGCAGCAAGCAGCCGGATAATCTGTCCCAGTCGGGCATGATCGGCATCAGCTGGGCAACCACGGGTGGAGAGGCGTCTGCTCTCTTCAACGACAAGTACCTGGCGGCGGACGGCATTGAAAACGTCAACCGTGTTTTGGAACAGCTGGATAACGGTAACATTTCCGGTCTGGAATTCGTTGAGCTCAACGCCTGCCCTGGCGGGTGCGTGGGCGGTGCCATGGTGGTGGAGAATCCCTTCGTCGCCAAGGCCAGACTCCAGACACTGCGGCGGTATCTCCCCGTCTCCCAGACCCTGCTTCAGGGAGAGGAACGGGACTATATCCCCGAAAATTATTTCTTTGAAGAACTGCCTACGTATATGCCCATCCAACGGCTCAGCGCCAATTTCGGCGAGTCGCTACGGATGATGGCCGTGATCCAAAAGCTGACGGAGGCACTCCCCGGTATCGATTGCGGTGCCTGCGGTGCGCCCAACTGCCGAGCCTTTGCTGAAGACGTAGTCTGCGGCAGAGCGGCGGAGGATGGCTGTGTCATTCTGAAAAATCGGCAACTGGAGACGCTGCTCAGATCCAAGGAGGAGGAACCAACGCCATGACAGTAACGCAACTGCAAGCGGCTCTTTCTCTGACGCCCATCGCTCTCCCTGTGGGTGATCGCGAGGTGGAAGGCGTATACGTCGGGGATCTGCTTTCCTGGGTCATGGGACGGGCACAGAGCGGCAACGTCTGGCTCACCATCATGTCCAATCTCAACATTGTGGCGGTGGCTACTCTGTCCGATGTGTCCTGCATCCTGCTCTGCGAGGGCGTGACCCTCGACGAGTCGGTGAAGAACACGGCTGAAGCAAAGGGCATCAATATTTTTACCACCGATATGACCGCTTACGAGGTCGCCAAGAAGCTGGCGGAGTTGGGCTTATGAATCGCTACTACTACGATTTTCATATCCACTCCTGCCTCTCTCCCTGCGCCGACAATGACATGACTCCCAACAATATTGCGGGGGTGTGTGCCTTGGCGGGTCTGCAGATCGCGGCACTCACCGACCACAATTCCACGAAAAACTGCCCTGCCTTCTATCAGGCGGCAAAAAAGCAGGGAATCATTCCCATCGCGGGCATGGAGCTCACTACCGCCGAGGATATTCACGTCGTGTGTCTCTTTGAACGGCTGGAGGATGCCATGGCCTTTGGGGCGGAGGTGGGCGGTCGGCGCATCCGTATCCCCAACCGTGTGGATATTTTCGGAGACCAGATCATCACCGACGGCGAGGACGAGCCCATCGGCATCGAGGAGGATATGCTCCCTAATGCGACCCTGCTCTCCCTCGACGAAGTGCCCCCCCTGGTGGAGCAGTATCACGGAGTTTGCTTTCCCGCGCACGTCGACAGGGAAGCAAATGGCATCATTGCTATCCTGGGTACCATCCCCGAAACTCCGGATTTCGGTTGCGTGGAACTGCGGGACTTTGAGAAACGGGAAGAATATCTTCAAAATTACCCCATTTTGCAAAACAAACTCATACTTTGCGGATCGGATGCTCACTACCTGTGGGATATCCGCGATGCAAACGCATACTTTGAATTGGAAGACGAGCCCTACAGCGGTGATTTCGTGCGGCATCAGTTGTTCCTGCGCCTGAAAGGAGTATCGGTATGAAAGAACTCTCACTCAACGTGCTGGACATCACCAAAAACTCGGTCAAGGCGAAGGCGTCGCTGATCGACATATCTCTGGTGGAGGAAGGGAACAAATTGACCCTCACCATCACGGATAACGGCTGCGGCATGAAGCCCGAGGTGGTCAAGACCGTCATGAATCCCTTCTACACCACCCGCACTACCCGCAAGGTGGGCATGGGCATTCCCCTGCTCATGCTGGCCGCCGAGCAGACGGGAGGGGGCGTGACCATTGAGTCCCGCCACGAGGAGGATCATCCCGATCACCATGGCACCGTGGTGACGGCTACGTTTTTCACCGATCACATTGACTTTACTCCCATCGGTGATCTTGTTTCGAGCATCGAAACGCTCATCATGGGAAGTCCAGAGATCGACTTCACTTTCCTGCACGACATGAACGGACAGACGGTGGAATTGGACACCCGACAGCTCCGTGAGGTGCTGGGCGATGTCCCTCTGGACAGCTACGAGGTCATTCAGTGGATCGGACAATATCTGCGGGAGCAGTACGAGCCCGCGGACCAATCTGTGTAATCAAAAAAATTGATATACCAACGAAAGGAAAGAAACATCATGAAATCTTTGGCAGAGCTTGCTGCGATCAGAGAGAAGATGAAGGACAAGGTGGTCCTTCGTGAGGGTACGAGCGACACCCGTGTCGTCGTCGGTATGGCGACCTGCGGTATCGCCGCCGGTGCCCGCCCCGTCCTCAGCGCATTCGTGGAGGGCATCAATAACGAGGGCCTCGCTTCCACCGTTACCGTGTCCCAGACCGGCTGTATCGGTATTTGCCAGTACGAGCCCGTCGTCGAGGTGTTCCAGCCCGGTAAGGAGAAGGTCACCTACGTCAAGATGACCGCCGAGAAGGCCGCAAAGGTCATCGAAGAGCACATCAAGGGCGGTAAGGTTGTGGAGGAATACACCTACAACGCCGCTGTGAAAGCATAACGGAGGTATCTGAATTATGATTCGTGCACATGTACTTTGCTGCGGAGGTACCGGTTGTACCTCGTCCGGCAGCCAGAAGATCCAGGACGCATTCGTCCGTGAGATCGAAAAGCAGGGACTCGCTGAGGAAGTCAAGGTCGTTCAGACCGGTTGCTTCGGTCTCTGCGCCCTAGGTCCCGTAGTCATTCTGTATCCTGACGGCACCTTCTACAGCCGTGTCGAGGAAAAGGACGTCGCCGAGATCGTCTCTGAGCACCTGCTCAAGGGCCGTCCCGTCGAGCGTCTGGTCTATAACGAGGTGGCAGAAGGCTCCGAGGAGACCCATTCTTCCCTGAACGACACCACCTTCTACAAGTCCCAGTACCGTCTGGCACTTCGTAACTGCGGTGTCATCAACCCCGAGAACATCGAGGAGTACATCGCCATGGACGGCTACGCCGCCCTGGGTAAGGTTCTGACCGAAATGACGCCCGACGAGGTCATCCAGACCATTCTGGATTCCGGCCTGCGCGGCCGTGGCGGCGGCGGATTCCCCACCGGTCTGAAGTGGAAGTTCGCCAGCGGCAACCGCGGAGGTGTCAAGAAGTACGTCGCTTGTAACGCAGACGAGGGTGACCCCGGTGCGTTCATGGACCGTTCCATCCTGGAGGGTGATCCCCACGCTCTGATCGAGGCTATGGCTATCGCCGCCTACGCCATCGGTGCTGACGAGGGTTACGTATACGTCCGTGCCGAGTACCCCATCGCCGTGAACCGCCTGCAGATCGCCATCGACCAGGCTAAGGAATACGGCCTTCTGGGCGAGGACATTTTCGGCACCGGCTTCAACTTTGATCTGAAGATCCGTCTGGGCGCAGGCGCATTCGTCTGCGGTGAGGAGACCGCGCTGATGACCTCCATCGAGGGTAACCGCGGTGAGCCTCGTCCCCGTCCTCCTTTCCCTGCAGTCAAGGGTCTGTTCGGTCAGCCCACCGTCCTCAACAACGTGGAGACCTACGCCAACATTCCTCAGATCATCCTGAAGGGTGCCGAGTGGTTCAACACCATCGGTACCGAGAAGTCCAAGGGTACCAAGGTATTCGCTCTGGGCGGTAAGATCAAGAACACCGGTCTTGTTGAGGTTCCCATGGGTACCACCCTGCGCCACATCATCGAGGAGATCGGCGGCGGCATCCCCAACGGTAAGAAGTTCAAGGCTGCCCAGCCCGGCGGTCCTTCCGGCGGTTGCATCCCCGCTCACCTCATTGATACCCCCATCGACTACGACAACCTGATGGCCATCGGCTCCATGATGGGCTCCGGCGGTCTGATCGTTATGGACGAGGACACCTGTATGGTGGATATCGCCCGTTTCTTCCTGGACTTCACCGTGGACGAGTCCTGCGGTAAGTGCACCCCCTGCCGCGTCGGTACTAAGCGTCTGCTTGAGCTCTTGGATAAGATCATCGCCGGTAACGGTGAGCTGGAGGATCTGGATCGCATGGAGGAGCTCTGCAACTACATCAAGTCCGCATCTCTCTGCGGCTTGGGTCAGACTGCTCCTAACCCCGTCCTGTCTACCCTGCGTTACTTCCGCGATGAGTACGTGGCTCACATCGTGGACAAGAAGTGCCCCGCCGGCGTGTGCAAGAACCTCATTCAGTACACCATCGATGTGGACACCTGTATCGGCTGTGGCATCTGTGCCAAGAAGTGCCCCGCCGAGGCTATCACCCGTACCGACTACACCGCACCCGGTCATAAGCTGGCCTCCATGCAGATCGATGCTGCCAAGTGCGTGAAGTGCGGTGCCTGCGTAGCCACCTGTAAGTTCAAGGCAATTTCCAAGAAGTAAGAAAGGGGGAAGTGGATAAAATGGATATGATTACTGTTAAGATCAACGGCGTAGATTATTCCGTTGAGAAGGGCTGCACTGTGCTGGAAGCCGCCAAGGCCGCCCATATTGATATTCCTACGCTCTGCTACCTGAAAGATATTAACGAGATCGGCGCTTGCCGTCTCTGCCTGGTTGAGGTCTCCGAGGGAGGCAAGCCCTTCCGTATGGTCACCGCTTGCGTGTATCCCTGCACCGACGGTATGGTCATCAAGACCAACAGCCCTAAGATCACTGCATCTCGTAAGATGAATCTGGAGCTTCTGCTTTCCAACCACGATAAGAACTGCCTCTCCTGCGTTCGTTCTACCAACTGCGAGCTGCAGACCCTGTGCCGCGAGTACGGCGTGGACTCCACCTCCTTTGGCGGTGAGGTCAACAAGTATGAGATCGACGACAAGACTCCCATCATCCGCGACAACAACAAGTGCATTCTTTGCCGCCGTTGCGTTGCAACCTGTGCAAAGGTTCAGGAGATCGGTGTCATTGGTGCTAACAACCGCGGTTTCGATACCTATATCGGCTCTCCCTTTGACTCTGCTCTGGAGACTACCTCCTGCATCAACTGCGGTCAGTGTATCGTAGCTTGTCCCGTGGGTGCTCTGTACGAGAGAGACGATACCGACAAGATCTTCGCCGCCCTGGCCGACGAGTCCAAGCATGTGCTCATCTGCACCGCTCCCTCCGTCCGCGCCCAGATCGGTGAGTGCTTCGGCTACGAGCCCGGCACCGACTGCGAGGGTAAGATGGTTTCCGCTCTCAAGGCTCTGGGCTTTGACGGAGTGTACGACATGAACCTCACCGCTGACCTGACCATCGTTGAGGAAGCCAACGAGCTGATCGGTCGTATCCAGAACGGCGGCGCTCTGCCCATGATCACCTCCTGCTCCCCCGGTTGGATCAAGTACTGCGAGCACTATTTCCCCGAGATGACCGAGAATCTGTCCTCCTGCAAGTCTCCCCAGCAGATGTTCGGTGCCATTGTGAAGACCTACTACGCCCAGAAGATGGGCTGGGATCCCAAGGACATCTTCATGGTTTCCGCTATCCCCTGTACTGCCAAGAAGTTCGAGTGCGGTCGTCCCGATCAGTCCGCTGCCGGTGTTCCCGACGTGGACGTGGCTGTGACCACCCGTGAGCTGGGTCGTATGATCCAGAGAGCCGGTATCAACTTCAAGGCTCTGTCCGACGGTCAGTTTGACGATCCCTTTGCCATCGGTTCCTCCGCAGGTGCCATCTTCGGCGCCACCGGCGGTGTTATGGAGGCTGCTCTCCGCTACGCCGCAGAGGTCATCTCCGGCCAGAAGCTGGAGAAGCTGGAGTTCTCCGAGGTTCGCGGTGTTGAGGGTATTAAGACCGCTTCCTACAAGGTTGGCGATCTGACTGTCAACGTAGCCGTTGCTTCGGGCACCGGTAACGCCAAGAAGCTCCTGAATATGGTCAAGACCGGCGAGCTGGACGTTCAGTTCATCGAGATCATGGCCTGCCCCGGCGGCTGTGTCAACGGCGGCGGTCAGCCCATTCAGCCTGCCACCGTCCGCATGAACATGGATCTGCGTGCTGCCCGTGCCTCCGTCCTCTACAACGATGACGCTAACGCCGACGTCCGCACCTCCCAGGATAACCTGGCCGTTCAGAAGATCTACGACGAGTTCCTTGGCGCGCCCAACAGCCACAAGGCTCACGAGATCCTGCACACCACCTATATCAAGCGCGGGCTGTAATTTCACTATTTCAAAAGGGGTTGCCTTCGGGTGACCCCTTTTGTAATAAAAAATTCAAATTGGGGTTTATCGGGGAGAACGGGAGAACGACCGGGGGGAACTTCTTGAAAGAAGTTCCCCCCAGCCCCCCTCAAGAACTTTCTAAAAGAATTATTTGACAATGCT